>JBEDHT010000278.1:0-9737 GCA_041174025.1 Pseudomonadota bacterium | reverse complement strand
CGGATGCGGCTGGGTCAGGTCTTGCGTGATTTCAAGGGCGGCTCTTTGTTGCGCCGACGTCAATTTGAACGCCAGATTTTTCAGCAGTGCTGTGATCAGTTTTCTCGAAGGCGGCAACGCAGGCGCGCCGAGGCTGCGGCGACGGGCGTAGTGACGACGCATGGAAAGCTGCTGGGCCAGCAGCTCATCGTAGGCCAGCCGGCGCCAGTAAGGATTGGAGCGGTCCTGCAATTGCGCGATATCGGCATCAGCCTCAGGGTGGTGAAGCGCATGCAGACATTCGGCATAGCCCGGCAAATGCAACTGGTAATAGGCCGATGGCGGCAAGGTCTCGGCCAGGCTGTCATGCTTCAATGCCCAGCCGATCAGCTTGCGCAACACCGCCTGGCTCAAACCTGCGGCGGCCGGGTAAACCGGTGTAAGCGTCTGCGGCATTGCGCTAGAAGCATCCGCCGGACGATATTGCGGATGCACCATCTCCCAGCCGAAAAATCCGTGACGCACCTCGCCCAGCACGCGCAGACGCTTGCCTTCTGCAAGCGCCTTGATCTGACTCGGGTAGAAGTGCAGGAAGCGCACGGTCAACTGTCCGCCGCCATCGTCGCGCAATTGCGCAATCAGCGCCTTGCGTGGCTTGTACTGTACTTCGGCATGTACGATTTCGCCTTCTATCTGCGCCTGTTCACCAAGGCGCAAATCCCTGACGGGCGTGATTCTGGTCTCATCGACATAGCGCAACGGCAAATGCAACAGCAGCCCCTGCACATCGACGATGCCCAGTTTTTGCAAACGGGCCAACACAGGCTTGCCGATAAAACCGCAATCAGCGAGTTTCATGCTCAAGCCTGCCGCCGGATTTCCCGCTTACAGTTCCATCACCCCGTCGGCTTCCACCAGTGCGCCGCGCGGCAAAGAGGCAACACCGACCGCAGCACGCGCCGGATAAGGTGCAGAGAAGTATTCCGCCATGATGGTATTCACCAGGGCGAAATTGGAAAGGTCGGTGAGAAAGACGTTGAGCTTGACGATATCCGCCATCGAACCGCCGGCCGCTTCGGTTACTGCGCGCAGGTTCTGGAACACGCGATGCACCTGCGCTTCGATACCCTCGACCATTTGCATGCTGGCGGGGTCAAGCCCGATCTGACCGGAGAGATAAACCGTGCTGCCGACCTTGACCGCCTGAGAATAAGTACCGATCGCTTGTGGCGCACCGGCGCTATGAATGATTTCCTTGCTCATGTGATTTCCTGTGATTTGTGTTGAATGCTGACAAATGGTTACTGCACCCGCTGTTCGGCACCTGAACCCTTGACGCGGTTGATTCTGATCATGTCCGGAATCTTGCGCAGCCGCCGCATCAGATCTGCCAGATGGATGCGGTTTTCCACCTGCACGGTAAAGTGCATGTTGGTATAGGCGCTGCCGTCAGGTTCTTCCATGCTGACATGATCGATATTGGACCCGGCATCGGCAATGCCGGCGGCGATCTTGGCCAGCATGCCGCGCTGGTTGGCCACCGTCAGCCTGAGGTTGACCTTGAACAGACGCTTGCTGTCGGACTCCCACTCCACATCCAGCCATTTTTCCGGATCAAGCTTGAATTTGCGGATGGCCGGACAATCGTGCGTATGAATCACCAACCCCTTGTCCTTGTTGATGAAACCCAGAATCGGGTCGCCGGGAATCGGACGGCAGCATTGCGCAAACTGCACCGCCATGCCTTCCGACCCGCGTATGGTAATGGTATCCAGCACCTTGTTGAGTTGCCGCGCCTGACGCTCCATCGAACTTTCCAGCAAGCCTTCCTCTGCGCGCTGCTCTTCGGTCTTCGCCATCAGTTGGTGTGCCACCATGACATTCAAGCGTTTGCCGAGACCGATATCGGTAAGTACTTCCTCACGGCTCCTGGCACCGTAATCGCGTAGCAGCTTCTGCCAGCGCGACTCGTCGATCTCCGCCGGATCCACATGCAACGCACGCAAGGCCTGGTTCAGCATGCGCTCGCCCAGATGCGCCGATTCGGTCGACTGCATGGACTTGAGAAAGTGACGGATATGCGCGCGCGCCTTGCCGGTGATGACGTAGTTCAGCCAGGCCGGATTCGGTTTGGCCTGCGTTGCAGTGATGATTTCGACGTTGTCGCCGTTGTGCAGCTCTGTCCGCAACGGCGCCAGTTCCTGATTGATCTTGACCGCCACGCAGCTGTTGCCGATATCGGTATGCACGGCATAGGCAAAATCGACAGCTGTTGCCCCCTTGGGCAGCGCCATGATTCTGCCTTTGGGGGTAAAGACATACACCTCATCAGGGAAGAGATCGACCTTGAAATGTTCGAGAAACTCGAGCGAATCGGCGCTTTCGCTCTGGATGTCGAGCAAACGTTGCAGCCATTGATGCGTCTGCTGCTGCAGGGCGGTCAGATGCGCATCCGTGGTTTTGTAAAGCCAGTGCGCAGCAACACCGGCCTCAGCGATGTTGTGCATCTCCTGACTACGCACCTGCACCTCGATCGGCGTGCCGAAAGGCCCGAACAGCGTCGTGTGCAATGACTGGTAGCCGTTCGCCTTGGGAATGGCGATGTAATCCTTGAACTTGCCCGGAATCGGCTTGTACAAGCCGTGCAAGGCGCCCAGCGCCAGGTAGCAGGTCGGCAGATCGCGAACAATCACGCGAAAACCGTAGATGTCATAAATTTGCGAGAAGGTGATGGTCTTGCCGGTCATCTTCTTGTATATGCTGTACAGGTGCTTTTCTCGGCCGGTCACCTCGGCTTCGATCTTGTACTCCTTCAGACGCAGCTTGATTGCATCGAGTATCTTGCCGACGACCTCCTTGCGGTTGCCGCGCGCGGCCATGATGGCTTTGCTGATGACCCGGTAACGCATCGGATAGAGGTACTTGAAGCTGAGGTCTTCCAGTTCCTGAAAGATATTGTTGAGCCCCAGCCGGTTCGCAATCGGCGCATAGATATCGAGTGTTTCTCGCGCGATGCGCTTGCGCTTTTCCGGCGCCATCACATCCAGCGTCTGCATGTTGTGCAGACGGTCGGCCAGCTTGACCAGAATCACCCGCACATCCTGCGACATCGCCAGCAGCATTTTGCGGAAATTCTCCGCCTGCGCCTGCATCGCACTCTGGAATTCGATCTTGTCGAGCTTGGAAAGTCCGTCGACCAGCTCGGCCACCTGCTTGCCGAATCGGTCGCTGATATCCTGCTTGGTAATGCCGGTGTCTTCTACGACGTCATGCAGCAAAGCCGCCAGCAAGGTTGGTGTATCGAGATGAAGCTCGGCCAGTATGCAGGCGACCGAGACCGGGTGTGTGATATAAGGCTCACCGCTGCGGCGTATCTGGCCCTCATGGGCCGCAGCACTGTAACGGTAAGCCTCCCAGACCTGAGCAATGTCGTCTTGTTTGAGATACTCTTTGAGGCGCAGCGTCAGCTGCGATTCTTCGCTGTCGGCTGGCAGCAAAGGCGGCTGGGCAGGCTTGACGGATTCCTGGGAACGTTTTGCCGATGCCTTGCCCATGACAAATCAGGCATGTCCGCGATTCAACACTTCAAGACCGACCTTGCCGGCTGCAATTTCGCGCAATGCCAGCACCGTGGCCTTGTCTTTCAGGCCGTGGGTATTCACCAGCGGCTCAGAACCGTTCGACAGCTGGCGGGCGCGATAAGCAGCGACGAGAGTCAGATGGAAACGGTTGGGGATTTTTTCAAGGCAATCATCTACGGTAATACGTGCCATCTTTTTTCTCCGGATTCTGTATGGGGCGTTTTCAATACGACTGCGCTATTTGTTGATGCTGTTATTGATGCTGTTGAGCAGGCCCTTGTGCTTTTGAAGCTGCTTTTCACACCTGAGCCGCTGCGCGTGAATAATGGTTCTCAAGTCATCCAGCGCAATCTGGAAATTGTCGTTAATTATAACATAGTCGAATTCGACCACATGGCTGATCTCCTCACGTGCAGCGGCAAGACGGCGGGCGATCACCTCGGCGCTATCCTGCCCGCGATGGGTCAGACGATGGGCAAGCGTGTCGATCGAGGGTGGCAAAATGAAAATGCCGATGGTTTCCGGCAGCTGGTTTCTGACCTGCTGCGCACCCTGCCAGTCGATCTCCAGAATCAGGTCGTTGCCGGCTTTCAGCATCGCCTCCACCAGCCGTTGCGAAGTACCGTAGCGGGCGCCATGAACCTCGGCTGCTTCGAGAAAATCGCCGTCTCCCATCATCCGGAGAAATTCCGCTTCCGCAATGAAATGATAGTGCACGCCATCGACCTCGCCCGGACGCGGCTTGCGCGTCGTATAGGAAACCGACAGCTTGATCTGGCTGTCCAGCTGCAACAGAGCCGCCACCAGGCTGGTCTTGCCGGTACCGGAAGCTGCCGCCACCACGAAAAGATTACCGCTCATACCGATTCACCCACCATGCCCTGCTCCATCATCTTGCGTTTGTAAATGATCGAAGAAATCAGCGAAGCAACAATGAACACCACGCCGATGAGACCGGTGAACACCTCCGGCACATGCTCATAAATCGAGTAGAACATGATGAGCCCGAGAATACCGATTGCGTAATGTGCCCCATGCTCCAGATAGACGTATTTCTGCAACGTACCGCGATACACGAAATGCACTGTCAGAGAACGCACGAACATCGCGCCTATGGTCAAGCCCAACATGATGATGACGACATCACGCGTAATTGCAAATGCACCGATGACGCCATCGAACGAAAAAGAGGCGTCCAGCACTTCAAGATAAAGAAAGCCCATGACGCCGTTGCGCTTGGCGACCTTGCCAATGGCTTCGGCTTCCGCCTGCGAGCCGAAAAAACTGCCCAGACTGTCGACCAGAATATACAACACAACGCCGGCAACGCCGGCCAGCAGTATGGTCATCTTCTTTTCCGGCGAAACCGGCAGATAATGTTGCAGGGCCAGCAATATCACCAGTGTGATGACGATACCGATCGACTCCAGCTTGCCTAGCCTGGCCAGTTGCTCCTCAACTTTTCCCAACCAGTGCAGCTCCTTGGCATCGTTGAGCAGAAAACTGAGGAATACCAGAAACAGGAAAGTGCCACCGAAGGCGGCAATTGCCGCATGGCCTTCCATCAGATGTTCGGAGTATTCGACCGGGCGCTGTATCGCCATGACCGCCACATCGAAAAACCCCTGACTGGTTGCCACTGCCACCAGCACCAGCGGAAAAATCAGCCGCACGCCGAAGACCGCGATCAGAATGCCGACAGTCAGAAAGAGGCGGCGCCACTTTTCGTCCATGTCCTTCAGGATGGAAGCGTTGACGACGGCATTGTCGAACGACAGGCTGATCTCCATCACGCTCAGTATCAGCGCCAGGAACAACGCCGCCCAGACACCGGCCAGATTGCCGCTGCTGTGATAGCCCCACCAGGCGGCCAGCGCCAGACCGAGAATCGTCACCAGAATGGAATACTTGAAATCGCGCATGATGCCCTTTTGTTTTTGAACCGGAATTTCTGAAATTAACGCTATTCGATATTCTGAATCTGCTCGCGCATTTGTTCAATCAACACTTTCAGCGCCATCGCGACCCGCGAGGTCTCGGTGGAGACGGATTTCGAACCGAGCGTATTGGCCTCGCGGTTGAGTTCCTGCATCAGAAAGTCGAGCCGCTTGCCGGCAGCACCACCGGCCCCGAGTATGCGCCGCACTTCCGACACATGTGCGGTCAAACGCTCGAGCTCTTCGTCCACATCGATACGCTGGGCGAACAGGGTGACCTCCTGTCGCAAACGTTCCTCATCAAGAGAGTTCATCGCTTCCCGCAGTTTCGCGGTAAGTTTTTCCTCATAGGCGCGTACTTGCGCCGGCAGCAACGGCTTCACCGCGGCGACATGCTGCTCGATTTCGGCCAGACGTTCTTCGATGATTGCCTTCAGCTTTGCACCCTCGCGTTGGCGCGAACCGGCCAACTCCTGCAGCGCAGCATCCAGCGCCGCGCGCACTTCTTCGCCGAGCGCGGCCTGATCGACCTGCTGACCGAGCACGACATTGGGCCAGCGCAGGATATCCGCCACCGACAGCGGCTGACTTTGCGGAAATTGCGCCTGCACGATGGCGCTCATCTGGGCCAGCTGTTGCAATATTTCATTATCCAGTCTGGCTTCCTTGCCCTGTACACCGCGTTGCACCAGACTCAGACGGCACTCGACCTTGCCGCGCCCCAACCGGGCCGCGATCATTTCGCGCAGCATCGGTTCGAAGCTGCGCATGCTTTCGTCCAGCTTGAGCTGCAGTTCGAGATAACGGTGATTGACCGAGCGCAGCTCCACCAGCAATATGCCGGAAGCCGTTTCTTTTTCCAGGGCGGCATACCCCGTCATGCTGAATATCATCCTGATGGCATCCTGATTGAATTTAGGGCATGGTATCAAATGCCTGCGGTTTCATGCCAAAATAGCTCGCACTTTCCATGAAGCGGTGAGAATGTCCAGCACAACCAATCAATCGCTACCCATCGGTTACGAGCTGCAGGGCTACAAAATCGGCAAGGTCTTGAGCGCTGGCGGTTTCAGCTATGTGTATCTCGCTACCGATGCAGACGGCAACACCGTCGCCATCAAGGAATATCTCCCCAACGGCCTGGCTTTGCGTGCCGATGGCGATCAGGTCGTAATGCCCGCCGCCGAGGCTTCGCACAATTTCCGCCACGGTCTCAAATGCTTCTTCGAAGAAGGCCGCGCGCTGGCCAATATCAATCATAAAAACATCGTGCGCGTACTGAATTTCTTCCGCGCCAACGATACCGTCTATATGGTCATGCAATACGAGCGCGGCAAATCATTGCAGGAATGCATCCTCGGCAAAAACGAAGCCGTGCCGGAAAACTCCGTGCGACGCCTCTTCACCGAGCTACTGAACGGACTGCGGGAGGTGCATACGCACAAACTGCTGCATCTGGACATCAAACCCGCCAACATTTACATCCGTCAGGACGGCTCGCCGGTGCTGCTCGATTTCGGCTCCGCCCGCCAGACGCTCAACCAGAGCAACGCACAGCTGGCGCCCAGTTTCACACCCGGGTTCGCACCGCCCGAACAATACAACCAGCAGGAACTGCTCGGCCCCTGGAGCGACATCTACAGTATCGGCGCCACCATCTACGCCTGCCTGGCACGCACTGCACCGCCCGCCGCAACCGACAGACTCAAGCATGACCAGATCGTACCGGCGGAAAAACTGGGCAAGGACATATATTCCAGCAACCTGCTGCGCATTATCGACAACTGCCTGGCGCTGGATCATCTTGAACGGCCGCAGAGCATCTACGCCCTGCAGAAATCGCTGCAGAATGACCTTCCGGAAACCGATGCCGCTACAGACAGAAAGCCCGGCATCGTCGGCAGATTGCTGAACATGTTTCAGTAGGTGAGGCGAGCCACCCGCATGAAATTCACCATTTATCAGAACAGCCGGCAGGGACCGCGCCCGCACAATGAAGACCGGCTAGCGTATTCTTACAGCAGGGGGGCACTCCTGATGGTGGTCGCCGATGGCATGGGCGGCCACAGGCACGGCGAGATCGCCGCCGAACTGGCGGTTAAAACCCTGACCGAATCGTTCCAGAACATTGCCATCCCGATGCTTGCCAATCCCTTCAAGTTTCTCGAAGAACATATCCTGCAAGTGCACGATGCACTGGACAGTATGGCACTGCGCAATAATCTCGCCGATGCGCCCGGCACCACAGTCGTCGCTGCCGTGTTGCAGAACGACAAGCTCTACAGCGCGCATGCCGGCGATTCGCGCCTGTATCATTTCAGGAACGGGCAAGCCATATTCCGCACCGAAGATCATTCGGTAGTGCAAATGCTCTATCGCAAGGGGCAGATCAGGCAGGAAGAGATGGCCGGCCACCCCGACCTGCATGTCATCTACAACTGTCTCGGCAGCGAAAGAATGCCGGATGTGGAACTGACCGGGCCGCATAAACTGATGGATGGCGACATCATCTTTCTTTGCAGCGACGGCGTCTGGACAACCATGGATGACGCCGCCATGGCAAGACTGCTGTTTTCCGGCAACATACAGGACAGCGTGCCGAAACTGCTGGACAAGGCCGAATCACTGTGCGGCAAAAGCGGCGACAACATGAGTGCCGTCGGCTTGCAATGGGGCAGCCGCCAGAGCGGCCGCCCGGCCATCTCGACAGCCACCATGCCGCTCGGCATGACGACCACCATGATCAACCCGATCGGTCATTTGGCCGAACTGCATAAGAACGCGCACGCGCCGGATGAGCTCAGCGATGAAGAGATCGAAAAAAAAATTCTGGAAATCCAGTCCGCCATCCGCAAATCGCGCATCTGAATTTGCGCCACACGCCAACATAAACGCCGTATTCACATGGCTTATAATGCAGGCTTACTCCAACAGGAACTCCCATGTCCAATACGCAACGCCCCAGTCAGCGCGCCAACCACCAGTTGCGCGAAGTTGAAATCATCCGCCGTTACACCAAGCACGCCGAAGGTTCGGTGCTGGTGAAATTCGGCGACACGCACGTACTCTGTACCGCCAGCGTCGAAGAAAAGGTCCCGGGCTTTCTGCGCGGCAAAAACCAGGGCTGGGTGACCGCGGAATACGGCATGCTGCCGCGTTCAACCGGCAGCCGCATGGACCGTGAAGCGGCGCGCGGCAAGCAATCCGGACGTACGCAGGAAATCCAGCGCCTGATCGGCCGCAGCCTGCGTGCCATCATCGACCTTGAAAAACTCGGCGAACGCAGCATCCAGATCGACTGCGACGTCATCCAGGCCGACGGCGGCACCCGCACCGCCGCCATTACCGGCGCTTATGTCGCGCTGCATGATGCCGTCAGTTATCTGCTCGACAAACAGATCATCAGCGAATCACCGTTGCGCGATGCAGTTGCTGCGATTTCGGTCGGCATCTACAAGGGTGAAGCGGTGCTGGACCTCGACTATCTGGAGGACTCCGGCTGCGAAACCGACATGAATGTCGTGATGACCGGTAGCGGCGGCTTCGTCGAGATTCAGGGTACGGCAGAAGGCGAACCGTTCTGCCGCGATGCGATGAACGCCATGCTCGATCTGGCCGCTGCCGGCATTACCGATCTTCTGCAAAAACAAAAGGCGGCGCTCGGTGTTTGACCGCATCGTCATCGCCAGCGGCAACGCAGGCAAGCTGCGTGAAATCCGCCAGCTGCTGACGCCGCTCAATATCGAGGCACTGCCGCAATCCGATTTCGACGTGCCCGAAGCTGACGAACCCTATTTCACCTTCATCGAGAACGCACTGGCAAAGGCCCGTCATGCCAGTCTGCACAGCGGCCTGCCGGCACTGGCGGATGATTCCGGCATTTGCGTCGACGCCCTGCACGGCGCGCCCGGTGTCTACTCCGCGCGCTTCGGCGGCGAACCGAAATCGGATGCGCGCAACAACGAAAAACTGCTTGAGGCACTGGCCGGCAAACTCGATCGTCGCGCCCATTACTACTGCGTCATGGTGCTGGCACGCAACCCGGAAGACCCGCAACCGCTGATCGCGCAAGGCGTCTGGCAAGGCGAGATACTGGAAACGCCGCGCGGCAACGGCGGTTTCGGCTACGACCCGCTCTTTCTCGATCTGAAAACCGGCCTGACCGGCGCCGAACTGGCACCGGAAATCAAGAACCGCATCAGTCACCGCGGCCACGCCATGCGCGAAATGCTGCAACTGA
>JBEDHT010000277.1:0-3007 GCA_041174025.1 Pseudomonadota bacterium | reverse complement strand
CGCTTCCGCCTTGGCGGCCTGCTTCAGCTGGGCTTCCAGTTGCGGCAGCTTGCCGTATTGCAGCTCTGAAACCTTCTGCCAGTCGCCCTTGCGCGTGGCCTCTTCCATCTGCAGCTTGAGCTTCTCGACTTCTTCCTTGATGTGCTGGCTGCCCTGCACCTGCGCTTTTTCCGCTTTCCAGATTTCTTCCAGATCGGCGTATTCCTTCTCAAGCTTGGCGATTTCTTCCTCGATCAGGGCGAAGCGTTTCTGCGAACCCTCGTCCTTCTCCTTCTTCACCGCCTCGCGCTCGATCTTGAGCTGAATCAGCCGACGGTCGAGTTTGTCCATCACTTCCGGCTTGGAATCGATTTCCATCTTGATGCGCGAAGCTGCCTCGTCGATCAGGTCGATGGCTTTGTCCGGCAGAAAACGGTCGGTGATGTAGCGGTGGGACAGTTCGGCGGCCGCCACAATGGCAGGGTCGGTAATCTCGACACCGTGGTGCAACTCGTATTTCTCCTGCAGGCCGCGCAGGATGGCGATGGTCGCTTCCACCGTCGGCTCATCCACCAGCACTTTCTGGAAGCGGCGCTCCAGCGCTGCGTCCTTCTCGATGTATTTGCGGTATTCGTCCAGCGTGGTGGCGCCGACGCAATGCAACTCGCCGCGCGCCAGTGCCGGTTTCAGCATGTTGCCGGCGTCCATGGCACCTTCGGCCTTGCCGGCACCGACCATGGTATGGATTTCATCGATAAACACGATGGTGCGGCCTTCGTCCTGTGCCAGCTCCTTCAGCACCGCCTTCAGGCGCTCCTCGAACTCGCCGCGATATTTGGCCCCGGCCAGCAGCGCTGCCATGTCGAGCGACAGCACTTTCTTGTTCTTCAGGCTGTCAGGCACCTCGCCGTTGACGATACGTTGCGCCAGCCCTTCGACGATCGCAGTCTTGCCGACGCCGGGCTCGCCGATCAGCACCGGATTGTTCTTGGTGCGGCGCTGCAGTACCTGAATGGCGCGACGGATTTCGTCATCACGGCCGATCACCGGGTCGAGCTTGCCCATGCGCGCCCGCTCGGTGAGGTCCAGCGTATATTTCTTCAGCGCCTCGCGGCTGCCTTCGGCCTCGGCGTCCTGCACCTGCTCGCCGCCGCGTACTGCCTGAATCGCCTGCTCCAGCGCCGCCTTGCTGAGGCCGTGCTGTTTCAGCAAGCGGCCGGTTTCGCCCTTGTCATCCGCCAGCGCCAGCAGAAACATCTCGCTGGCGATATAGCTGTCGCCGCGTTGCTGGGCGTATTTATCGGTCAGGTTCAGCAGGTTGTTGAGATCGCGCGAAATCGAGACTTCACCGGCATTGTTCTCGATTCTTGCCAGATTCTTGATCGATTGCTGCAGCGCCGCGCGCAATGGCAGCAGATTGACGCCGGCATGGCCGAGCAGCGAGGAAGTGCTGCCGTCCTCCTGTTGCAGCAGCGCCTGCAGCAGATGCTGCGCCTCTATGCTGGGGTTGTCGTTGCCGACGGCGATACTTTGCGCATCGGCGATGGCCTGCTGGAATTTGGTGGTCAGTTTGTCGAAGCGCATGTTGCCCTCTCAAAGTGAATATCGGATTGCCTCCTAGTTGAGGATGCCCGCAACGCATTTCAAGTAGCACCTGATTTCATGCAGCACCGCATTCCGGGCAGCGCCGCATTTCGTCCGGCGATACACGCCTGTAGCCACCAGGCTGCGATGACCGCCATGCTATAATTTTCGCGAGCCGGACTGCCATTGTCTGTCCGTGCAAGCACGGATAACCCGTCCGGCACTTTTTTGAACCAATTCCACACCGGAACTGACTATAAGAACTCGACAGATGCCGCTTTTGAGCTTTACCCGTCATGATTGAAAATTCACCATACGCCTTTCTGCTGCCGCTGGCATTGCTGACCGCTTTCGCCGGTGTGCTGCTGCCCTTGCTGGCCGAAAGCCACGGCCGCAAGCCTGCAGCCATTGCCGCAGGGGCCGTGATGGCAGTCTCGCTGGCCTTGCTGGTGCCGCTGTTTACGCTGGTCGTTTCCGGCCAGACCGTGGTCGTGCCGGTCGAATGGCTGCCTGACTACGGCTTCAATCTGGCTTTCCGCCTCGACGGTCTGGGCATGCTGTTCGCCATCCTGATTCTCGGCATCGGCTTGCTGGTCGTGCTCTACGCCTACTATTACCTGCCGGACAAGGACAAGCTCGGGCGTTTCTACGCCTTTCTGCTGCTGTTCATGTCGGCCATGCTCGGTATCGTGCTGTCGGAAAACCTGCTGATGATGGTGGTGTTCTGGGAAATTACCAGCCTGTCGTCCTTTCTGCTCATCGCTTACAAATCCGAAGCCTACGAGTCGCGCATCGCCGCCCGCATGGCGCTGGTGGTTACCGGCGGTGGCGGTCTCGCCCTGCTGGCCGGCATCATCCTGCTCGGGCAGGTGGCCGGCAGTTATGAACTGAGTCAGGTGATTGCGGCGGCGGACCTGATCAAGTCCGACCCGCTTTATCCGCTGATCCTGACTCTGGTGCTGCTCGGCGCATTCACCAAGTCTGCACAGTTCCCCTTCCATTTCTGGCTGCCGAACGCGATGGCGGCACCGACGCCGGTCTCGGCCTACCTGCACTCGGCCACCATGGTCAAGGCAGGCGTATTCCTGCTGGCAAGACTTTATCCGGTACTATCCGGCACCGATGCCTGGCTCATCAGTGTCAGTGCCATCGGCGCCATCACGCTGGTCTATGGCGCCTACATGGCCATGTACCGCGACGACTTCAAGGGCCTGCTGGCTTATTCCACCATCAGCCACCTCGGCCTCATCACGCTGCTGTTCGGCCTCAGCACACCGATGTCGGTCGTAGCCGGTGTGTTCCACATCATCAACCACGCCATTTTCAAGGCCTCGCTGTTCATGGCGGCCGGTATCATCGACCACGAATGCGGCACGCGCGACATGCGCCGCGTCAACGGCTTGTTCAAACTGATGCCCATCACGGCGACGCTGGCCATGGTGGC
>JBEDHT010000276.1:0-4738 GCA_041174025.1 Pseudomonadota bacterium | reverse complement strand
TTTCCAGCATGAAGACAAAGCTGCTGCCGATGGCGCCGGCGGCATGGCTGATGCTGAGACATTGATCGCAAGCGGCAGTGTGCGTTGGCGCCTGATCCTGCTGCTGTGAATCCGCATCAAGGTCGGCAAGATGACTGGTGGCATGCAGCAGCGCACTCTGCTGGGTTAAACCGAGCAGAAATGCCAGCGCGAATGTGAAAATCATTTTATGCAACATGATTGCATTTTATCAGAGATCATGGAGTTTACTGAATTTTTTCCACATGCTGCATTTTGACGGCGGCATGCCGGCTCAAGTAAAATGCATCCACTCATTGGGGAGTAGCTTCCTTTGGCGATTCAAAGGGCTTGCGTCAACATGCTTGGCTTTTGCCATGGCGCAGGCGGTTCGGGCAAATCCGGACTTCGCGAGACCATTGATCGTGCCGCTTCATATTGGCTGGAGGTTCGGCATGGTCACTGGTGTACTCCGGCCGGAGAAATTCATGGAAGCATTTCTTGTCTCGACCGGAATCGTCGCACTGGCAGAAATCGGCGACAAAACCCAATTGCTGGCTTTCGTTCTGGCAGCAAGGTTCAAAAAACCCTATACCATCATCCTCGCAATTCTGGTGGCCACCATTGCCAACCATGCCCTGGCAGGTCTGCTCGGCGCTTCAATCACGCTTCTGCTTGAACCGGAAACCCTGCGCTGGATACTGGGTGTTTCATTCATCCTGATGGCTGGCTGGATCATGATTCCGGACAAGCTGGATAACGCAGAAATCAGCAGGGTTGGTCACATGGGGGTGTTCGGCACGACGCTGCTGACATTTTTTCTGGCGGAAATGGGTGACAAAACCCAGATTGCGACCATCGCCCTGACCGCACAATATCAGGCATTTTTCATGGTGGTGATCGGTACCACGCTGGGCATGATGATCGCCAATGTACCGGCAGTCATGATGGGCGAGAAAATTGCGCACCGCATTCCAGTAAAGCTCGTACATTTGATAGCGGCGATGATCTTTTTATTGCTTGGGGCCGCCGTTCTGCTGGGTGCCGCTGACCGTCTCGGAATATGAACCTCATGAACGTGAACTGCGCTGCTACTTTTCCTGCCCGGGCTCAGACCGTAGCGAGTTGGCTGCACATGGTTACGCTACGGTCAAGTCAGCAGTTGCGCATGCGTCAGTAGGTCAGAAACACCCGGTAGCCTGCAATGGCTTGGTTGTCAGTGGTGAACGAGAGTTTGATGCGGACATTCTGCTTTGCTGCAATCCCCGTTGTTTGGTCGACTCCGTCCGACAGGTACTCTTCCGGTTTGAAGGCGCGCCGGATCAGCGGTTTGTCGTAGGTGTCGGTCAGCGTCAGCTCAAGCAAGGGGTATGCCTGGCTGTATCCGGCATGATTGATGATGGTCACGTAAAGATGGATCAGGCCACGGCGGTCTGCATCTTCCTCCAGTTCTGAATCGTCGATTGCGATCAGATCGGCGTTTTTCGGCAGTTCCACCTTGCAGTCAAACAGCTGGCAGGCACGTTCGAGTTGTGGTCTGGTTTGCGGCCAGCGCGCCGCTATGTCAGAGCGCAGAAAATACACAGTTTGTGCCAGCATCGACAGAATCAGTACTGCTACCAGCAGGGTCAGCAACAGTTTCAGCAACACCGGCTTTCTGCGCCGCTCGACCCCCGCCTTGTCTCTCACCGAATCTGCCATCATGGCCGGGCTCAGTATGTTGTCTTTGCCGGGCAGGCTGAAATCGGTCAGTTTGAAAGCCGCTTCGTCAGCCAGTATCGGCCTGACTGCCGGGGCTGGTTCCGCGCTGTCTGGCGCAGCATTTTCATAAGGATGCGTGTCTTTTTGTTGCGTAACCGGCTGTTGCGTAACCGGCGTTGTAACACCGGCAAGCTCACCGGCTTCTGCAGCGCCCGGTGGTTGGGATGTTGCTGCGTCGTCTACTTTCGCCAGCCGGTCGAGCGCGTTGAATACATGCTCGCATTGCCCGCAACGCACATTGCCCTGATGCGCCTTCAGCTGTCCGGCGCTGACGTAAAAAGCAGCGTTACAGGCGGGACATGAGGTTACGAGGCGCATTTTCTTCTGCCCGTCAGCAGAACCCAGCTTTCCAGAAATACGGGTTCGTTCATCTCGAACCACTCGGCATAGATGGCGCTTACCTGTTCTGCCTGTTCGCGCAGAATGCCCGAAAGCGCGATACTGCCGCCGTGCTTGCAGGCTGCCGCCAGGGCCGGTGCCAGCACCGACAGTGCGCTGGACAGAATGTTGGCGACAACCAGATCAGCCGGTTCTTCCCGCAGCTGGTTGGGCGCCAGCTGGTCCGGCAGGTAAAACGCCGCCTCCACCTGATTCTGTGCTGCGTTGTAATGACTGGCTTCGATGGCTTGCGCGTCAATGTCGGTGCCGATGACACGCCCGGCACCCAGCTTTCTGGCGGCAATCGCAAGAATGCCGGAGCCGCAGCCATAATCGAGCACCGACAGGCCAGGCCGTACATTGTCTGCCAGCCATGCCAGACACAAATGGGTGGTCGGATGGCTGCCGGTACCGAATGCAAGGCCCGGGTCAAGAATGATATTGAGTGCTTGCGGATTGGGCGCATCGTGCCAGGTCGGCACGATCCACAGGTCATCGCGAATCCGGATCGGATCGAACTGTGACTGAGTTGCCCGTACCCAGTCCTGCTCGGCAACGGCTTCGACGCTGTAAGCGAGATTGCTTAGGCCGGTTTCGCTGGCGAGGTCGGACATCACTCTGGCAACATCGACATCATCATTGAACAGCGCGCTGACGATGTTCTGTTGCCAGATACCGGGCGGCGGGTCGCCGGGCTCACCGAAAATCGGTTGTTCGTCCGGTGTTTCCGCGTTGGCATCTTCGATGCTGGCGGATAAAGCGCCCAACGCCATCAGCGCATCACTGAGAGATTCCGCAGTGTTGTCGTGGGCTTCTATTCTGAGCGATATCCAGGCCATTCCGGGTGAGTCGGCAGGCTAGCCTTATTTCGAGCTCAAACCGAGCTTCTGCTCGAGATAATGAATGCTGGTGCCACCCAGATGGAAAGCGGCATCGGCCAGCAGGTCACGATGCAGTGCGATGTTGGTCTTGATGCCCTCTACCGCCATTTCCGAGAGCGCGATGCGCATTTTGGCGATGGCCTGCTCGCGCGTGTTGCCATAAGTAATGAGCTTGCCGATCATGGAATCGTAATGCGGCGGCACCATGTAGTTCTGGTAAGCATGGGTGTCGACGCGCACCCCCGGTCCGCCTGGCATGTGGAAGGTGGTGATGCGGCCTGGCGACGGCACGAAAGTATACGGGTCTTCCGCGTTGATGCGGCACTCGATGGCATGGCCCTTGAATTCGATGTCACGCTGGCGGAAAGAAAGCTTTTCACCGGCGGCGATACGAATCTGTTCCTGCACGATGTCGATGCCGGTAATCATCTCGGTGACCGGATGTTCGACCTGGACCCGCGTGTTCATTTCGATGAAGTAGAACTCGTCATTCTCGTAAAGAAACTCGAAGGTGCCGGCCCCGCGATAGTTGATGCGGCGGCAGGCATCTGCGCAACGCGCGCCGATTTTGTCGCGTAAACGTGTACTGATGCCGGGCGCAGGCGCTTCCTCCAGCACCTTTTGGTGGCGGCGCTGCATTGAGCAGTCGCGTTCACCCAGAAAGACCGCATTGCCGTGCTGGTCAGCAAGCACCTGAATTTCGATGTGGCGCGGTTGTTCGAGGAATTTTTCCATGTAGACCATGGGGTTGCCGAAAGCGCTTTGCGCCTCGGACTTGGTCATGTTCACCGATGCCAGCAGGGCTGCTTCGGTGTGGACCACGCGCATGCCGCGTCCACCACCACCACCCGCAGCCTTGATGATGACCGGATAGCCGATGCGCTTGGCTTCGCGCATGATCATTTCGGGGTCATCCGGCAGGGCGCCGTCCGAGCCCGGCACGCAGGGCACGCCGGCCTTGCGCATGGCGTCCTTGGCACTGACCTTGTCGCCCATCAGGCGGATGGTTTCGGCACGCGGGCCGATGAACACGAAACCGCTCTGTTCGACGCGTTCGGCGAAATCGGCGTTCTCGGACAGGAAACCGTAGCCCGGGTGAATCGCTTCGGCATCAGTGACTTCTGCGGCGCTGATCACAGCGGGGATGTTCAGGTAACTCTGGCCTGAAGGCGCCGGGCCGATGCAGACTGACTCATCGGCGAGTTGTACGTATTTTGCTTCGCGGTCGGCTTCCGAGTGAACGGCGACCGTCTTGATACCGAGTTCACGGCACGCGCGCTGCACGCGCAACGCAATCTCGCCACGGTTGGCAATCAGGATCTTTTCAAACATGTTGAATCCTTAGCCGATAATGAACAGAGGTTCGCCGTATTCCACCGGCTGCCGTTTTGGCTCCGGCCGCGCCCAGCGCTTAACTTGTTGCTCAAGTTAGCCTGCACCGAAACGGGCATCCCGTGCAGTGTCAAAGAATGATGTTGCATGATGTTATCCAATAATGAACAGAGGTTCGCCGTATTCCACCGGCTGCCCGTTTTGGCTCCGGCCGCGCCCAGCGCTTAACTTGTTGCACAAGTTAGCCTGCACCGAAACGGACTGCCCGGAAAAATTATGATATGGAAATGTTGCATGATGCTATCCGATAATAAACAGAGGCTCGCCATATTCCACTGGCTGTCCGTTTTCAACCAGGATGGCCTTGATGACGCCAGCCTGGTCTGCCT
>JBEDHT010000275.1:0-3074 GCA_041174025.1 Pseudomonadota bacterium | reverse complement strand
GGTTGCGGGCGAACGGTGCCGTCCGGAAGTGCTCGTCCATCTCGCGAAACCCCGCGAGCAAAGCCCGGAAGTGTGCCGGTCCGATGGCGATCATCGTCGACAGTCCGATCGCCGAATCCATCGAGAATCGGCCCCCCACCCAGTCCCAGAACTCGAACATGTTGGCCGTGTCGATGCCGAACTCCTTGACCGCCTTGGCATTGGTGGAGAGCGCGACAAAGTGCATGGCCACATCTTCAGGCTTGCTGGCGCGTTCGAGGAACCATGCGCGGGCCGAGCGGGCGTTGGTCATGGTTTCCTGGGTGGTGAAAGTCTTGGAGGCAACGATGAACAGCGTGGTCTCGGGGTTGCATTTTTCCAGCGCGGTTGCCAGGTTGGTGCCGTCGATATTGGCGACGAAATGCGGGGTGATACCGGCTGAGCCGTAAGGTGCCAGTGCAGTGCAGGCCATCATCGGGCCGAGGTCGGAACCGCCGATGCCGATGTTGACGACGTCGGTGATCTTCTTGCCGGTAAAGCCTTTCCAGCGGCCTTCGCGCACGCGGTCGCTGAAATCGCGCATTTGCGCCAGCACGCGGTTGACCTCGGGCATGACATCCTTGCCATCCACATATACCGGTGTGTTGCTGCGATTGCGCAAGGCCGTGTGCAATACGGCGCGGTGCTCGGAGAAATTGATTTTTTCGCCGTTGAACATGCGTTCGCGCATGTCTTCCAGATTCATCTGGCGCGCCAGCTCGAACAATAGTTGCAGGGTTTTGTCGGTCACGCGGTTCTTGGAGTAATCGAGCAGCAAATCGCCCAGCTGCAGGGAGTATTTCTGAAAGCGATCTGGCTCCTTGTCGAATAAATCCCGCATGTGCAGCGGGAATATTTCTTTTTGATGCTCAGCAAGCGTTTGCCAAATCGGGAAATTGGTCGGGTTTGTCATCGAATGTATGTGTGTAGGATTATTTAATTGATTTTTTTGCTGAATATTTTTCCGGACGGCAGTTATTTTAGCTTAATTATCACACCAGCTAAAGGCGGCAATGTGACAACAATGGATTGCGGATGATGCATCCAGGGCGCGGGTTCGCTGCTGACACCGGCGCCATTGCCCTGGTTGCTGCCGCCGTAACATGCGGCATCGCTGTTGAACAGCTCGACGTAGTCTCCGGCAACCGGCACGCCGAGGCGGTAGCGCTCGCGCAATACAGGTGTGAAATTCAGCACCACCAGCACGAAGCTGCTGTCGCGCGCGCGGCGCAAGTAGCTGATCACGGATTGGTCGGAGTCGTAGCAATCGACCCATTCGAAGCCCTGCGGTTCGAAGTCCAGCGCATTCAAGGCAGGATCGTTTCTGTATAGCAGGTTGAGGTCGCGGCTCGCCAGTTGCACGCCCTTGTGCCAGTGCGTGTCGAGCAAGTGCCAGTCGAGGCTGGCGTTGACGTTCCACTCGCGGCCCTGACCGAACTCGTTGCCCATGAAGTTGAGCTTTTTGCCCGGCGTCGTCATCTGGTAGGTCAGCAGCAGGCGCAGGTTGGCAAACTTCTGCCAGGTGTCGCCCGGCATCTTGTCCAGCAGCGAGCGTTTGCCGTGCACGACTTCATCGTGCGAGAACGGCAGTACAAAGTTCTCGCTGTAGGCGTAGAGCTGGCCGAAGGTCAGTTTGTCGTGATGGTAACGGCGGTGTATGGGGTCGTTGGCGATGTAGGAGAGGGTGTCGTTCATCCAGCCCATGTTCCATTTCATCGAGAAACCGAGGCCGCCGAGATAGACCGGACGCGAAATCATCGGCCAGGCGGTCGATTCTTCGGCGATGGTCAGCGCGCCGGGGAAATCGTCATGCACCATGACGTTGAGTTGTTTCATGAATTCGATGGCATCCAGATTTTCGCGGCCGCCGAACTGGTTGGGCAGCCATTCGCCGTGTTTGCGGGCATAGTCGAGGTAGAGCATGGATGCAACGGCATCAACGCGAAGGCCGTCGATATGGAATTCCTTCAGCCAGTAATAGGCGTTGGCCAGCAGGAAGTTGCGCACCTCGTTGCGGCCGTAGTTGAACACATAGGTGCCCCATTCCTGATGTTCGCCGAGACGGGGGTCTTCGTGCTCGTAAAGCGCGGTGCCGTCGAAGCGCGCCAGCGCCCAGTCGTCCTTGGGGAAGTGACCCGGTACCCAGTCCAGAATCACGCCGATGCCGGCCTGGTGACAGCTGTCCACGAAGAAGCGCAGATCGTCCGGGGTGCCGTAGCGGTTGGTGACGCCGAAATAGCCCGTGGTCTGATAACCCCAGGATTCGTTCAGCGGGTGTTCCGAAACCGGCAGCAGTTCGATGTGGGTATAACCCATCTCCTTGACGTAGGGAATCAGGCTGGCGGCGAGCTCGCGGTAATTGAGGAAGTAGCCCTGAGCGTTGCGCTTCCAGGAGCCGAGATGCACCTCATAGCAGTTGAAGGGGGCATGCAGCCAGTCAGCTTTTGCGCGCTCGGCCATCCAGGCGGAATCTTCCCAGTGATGCTGCATCAGGGAGGTGACCTTGGCTGCTGTGCCCGGCCTTTGCTCGAAGCTGAAACCGTAAGGATCGGTTTTGACCAGAACCGCGCCGCTTTGGCGGTTGCGGATTTCAAATTTGTAGAGTTCGCCGGCACCGAGGTTGGGGATGAAAATATCCCAGACGCCGCTGGAGCCGTGGGCCCGCATCGGGTTGACGCGACCGTCCCAGCGGTTGAAGTTGCCGACGACGCTGACGCGTTCGGCATTGGGCGCCCAGACGGCAAAGCGCACACCGTTGATGCCGTTCATCTCGGTCAGGTGCGCGCCCAGCGTGTTGTGCGCCTGCAGCAAACGGCCCTGGCCGAACAGGTAAAGTTCGTCGTTGGTCAGGCTGGAAGGGAATGTATAGGCGTCATGCTGTTCGACAGTACTGCCGTTGGCCTCGATTCTGAGCAGGCAGGGGCGTTTCAGGCTACCGTCGCCATGCCATTCGAACAGGCCGGCGGCATGCACGCGGGTAAGCGCATCCCAGCCTGCGGCGGTCTTCAGCCAGACCTGTTCGGCGTATGGCAGAAAGGCGCGGTAAACCTGTTTGC
>JBEDHT010000274.1:0-6965 GCA_041174025.1 Pseudomonadota bacterium | reverse complement strand
TAACGGTCGATCTCCAGCCATTGCTCAACCGGCAGCAAATCCTGCCCGGCATCGAAATCCGCCAGATTGGCCAGCAGAAAACGCAGGGTATTACGGATGCGGCGGTAGCCTTCAGCCACACGCTTGAGAATCTCGTCGGAAATGGTCAGCTCGCCGGAGTAATCGGTAGAGGCCACCCACAGACGCAGAATGTCGGCGCCGTAGGTATCCATCACCTTCTGCGGGGCGACAACGTTGCCCTTGGATTTGCTCATCTTGTGGCCGGCGCCATCGACGACAAAACCGTGGGTCAGCAACGCATCGTATGGCGCGCGGCCGTCGATCGCGCAACCGGTCAGCAGGCTGGACTGGAACCAGCCGCGGTGCTGGTCTGAACCTTCGAGGTAGAGGTCGGCCGGATGCTGCAACTCCGGACGGCGCTTGAGCACCGCCGCATGCGTGGCACCGGAATCGAACCAGACATCCAGTGTGTCAGTGACTTTTTTGTACTGCGCCGCATTTTCCGGCGCATGTTGTGCGAGGAATGCCGCGCCGTCGAGCGAGAACCAGGCTTCGATGCCTTGTTGCTCCACTTGCTGCGCAACTGTTTCCAATAACTCCAGCGTGTTCGGATGCGGCTCGCCGGTCTCCTTGTGCACGAATAGCGGCATCGGCACGCCCCAGTTACGCTGACGCGATACGCACCAGTCGGGACGGTTCCTGATCATGGCTTCGAGCCGTGCACGGCCCCAAGCCGGGAAGAATTCGGTATTGGCGACAGCCTGATTGGCGTGTTCGCGCAGGGTTTTGCCAGCGGCATCCTGCTCGTTCATGCCGATGAACCACTGGTGCGTCGCGCGGAAGATTACCGGCGTCTTGTGGCGCCAGCAATGCGGATAGCTGTGGTTGAGACGGGCGGAGGCCATCAGACGCCGTTGGTCTGCAAGGTTTCGATCACCGCCTTGTTGGCATCCCAGATGCTCATGCCGGCGAACTTCTCGACGCGGCTGTAGAACTTGCCGTCGTCACCGACCGGATTATCGACCGGCAGCTTGTAGCGCATGCCGACGGCATAGTCTTCCAGACCATGCGCGGGGGCGGTGTGCACCAGGCCGGTACCCGCATCGGTGGTGACGTGGTCGCCGCAAATGACAGGCACGCGGCGATCCTGGAACGGATGCTGCAATGCCAGATGCTCAAGTGCCGCGCCCTTGCAGCTCGCCAGCGTCAGCGGCTGCGCTTCGCCATAACGTCCCAGCGTGGCCTCTGCCAGCGCATGGGCAAGAACCAGCAAGCCGCGGCTGGTTTGAATCAGATCGTAATCCAGCTCGGGATGCACGCAGACCGCCTGATTGGCCGGCAGGGTCCAAGGTGTGGTGGTCCAGATCACGGCATAGGCATCGCCCGCGACCGAGAGACCGAATGCCCGGGCGAGCGCCTCGCTGTCTACCACCTTGAAGCCGACATCGATCGCCGGCGAATTCTTGTCTTCGTATTCGACTTCCGCCTCTGCCAGCGCCGAACCGCAATCCACGCACCAGTGCACGGGTTTGCTGCCCTGATAGAGATAGCCGTTTTTGTAGATATCGCCGAGCGCGCGCATGATGTCGGCCTCGGTACGATAATCCATGGTCAGGTACGGGCGATCCCAGTCGCCCAGCACGCCGAGACGGATGAAATCCTTCTTCTGCCGCTCGACCTGCTCTGCCGCGTAGGCGCGGCACAGCTCGCGGAATTTCGCGGGGGCAATGTCCTTGCCGTGCAGCTTCTCGACCACCAGTTCGATAGGCAAACCGTGACAATCCCAGCCCGGTACGTAGGGCGCATCAAAACCATCCAGCGTCTTCGCCTTGATGATGATGTCCTTCAGAATCTTGTTGACCGCGTGACCGATGTGAATATCGCCGTTGGCATAGGGCGGGCCGTCATGCAGGATGAATTTCTTCGCGCCCTGACGCGCCTTGCGAATGCGTTCGTAGAGTTTTTTCTGCTGCCATTGCTTCAACCATTGCGGCTCACGCTTGGCAAGGTCGCCACGCATGGGGAAAGCGGTTTCCGGGAGATTGAGTTGGTATTTGGCGTTTTTATCGTCTGTCATGTTTCGAGCTTAAAGTATTGGCGTGCCTGATTTGCATCGCGAGCAATCCAGAGTTTCAGTGTTTCAACATCGGCGAATTTCATTTCATCGCGTATCTTGTGCATGAAATGCACGCGTACATGGCGTCCGTAAATATCCTGCTGAAAATCGAACAAATGCACTTCCAGCGTCGGCCTGCCGTTCTGTTTGACGGTCGGGCGCACGCCCAGACTGGCGACGCCCGGCAGGAGGGCTTCCGCCAAACCTTCCAATTTTACCGCATAGATGCCGAAAAACGGCGGCCTGTCGTGCAGCATGTGGATGTTGGCGGTCGGGTAACCCCAGGTGCGGCCGACCTTGTCGCCATGCACGACCTTGCCGCTGATGCTGTAATCGCGGCCGAGCAGACGACGCGCCTGTTGCAGATCGCCGGCCGCCAGTGCGTTGCGGATGGCCGTGCTGGAAATACGGCGGTCGTCGATCATGACATCCGGCAGGCTGATGATATCGAAACCGGCTGCGGCAAAATCTGCTCTTGAACCTTGCCGTCCGGCGCCGAAGCGGAAGTCTTCGCCGACCAGCACTGCGCGCACGTTCATGTCCTGCTTGAGCGTGCGCTGCATGAACTCCCCGGCGCTGACCCCGGCAAAACGCCGGTTGAAACGGCAGACATAAACCAGATCGATGCCGGCTTCGGCGAACAGTTCGAGTTTCTCGCGCAGGGAGGCAAGACGGGCAGGCGCGTTGTCCGGCGAGAAGAATTCGCGCGGATGCGGTTCGAAAGTCATTACCGCGGATTTGAGGCCACGCTGTCGTGCTGCCTCGATCAATGCACGCAACAAGGCCTGATGGCCGAGGTGCACGCCGTCGAAATTCCCGATTGCCAGCGCCAACGGGCTGCCTTCGGCCTGATGAAAATGGCGGAAGATACGCATGCTAGAGCTGCGCCCTCCGCATGTAATCGCGCAGACGGAACCCGGTCAGCCACAGGCAGGCGAAGTAGACGCCTGCGCCCAGCAGCACCAGACCCAGAAGATGCGTCAATTTGCTCGCTGCGGTGTAATCCAGCCAGTCGGCCTGCGTCCCGGCTGCGAAATACAGCGCCGCCGCCATGGCCAGCAAGGCCAGCAACAGTTTCGCCATGAAGAGCGGCCAGCCGGCACCGGGCTTGTAAACATCCGCCTTACGCAAATGATAGTACAGCAAGCCGGCATTGATGCAGGCGCCGAGGCCGATGGCAAGCGCCAGCCCGGCGTGGCGCAAATCCAACCCGAAGACGAACACGAGATTCATGAACTGTGTCGCCACCAACGTGAAAACGGCGATCTTCACCGGCGTTTTGATGTTCTGGCGGGAATAGAAGGCCGGTGCCAGCACCTTGACCATGATCAGGCCGAACAGACCAAGACTATAGGCAATCAACGCCTGGCGCGTCATCCAGACATCATGATCGGTGAATGCGCCGTAATGAAACAGGCTGGTGATCAGCGGCACTGCCAGCACCGCAAGCGCCACCGCAGCAGGCAGAGCGAGAATGAAAGTGAGCCGCAAGCCCCAGTCCATCAGCGCCGAATATTCTCCATCGGCCTTGTCGGCAAAGGATTTTGAAAGACTGGGCAGCAGAATCGTGCCGAGCGCCACACCCAGCAGGCCGGTCGGGAACTCCATCAGGCGGTCGGCATAATAGAGCCAGGAAACGCTGCCGGAAACCAGAAACGAGGCAAAAATGGTGTTGATCAACAGCGAAATCTGCGCGATAGAAACGCCGAACACTGCCGGCCCCATCAGTTTCAGTATGCGCCAGACGCCTTCGTCCTGCAGGTTCAGACTGAAGCGCGGCAGCATGCCGATCCTGACCAGAAAGGGTATCTGAAAACAAAGCTGCAGAAAGCCGCCGGTGAACACCGCCCACGCCAGTACCTTGACCGGTGGATTGAAATCATCAGCGAAACAGAGCGCGGCGACGATGAAGGCGACATTGAGCCAGACCGGCGTAAAAGCCGGTACAGAAAATTTGCCGTAGGTGTTGAGCAGACCGCCGGCCAGCGAAACCAGCGAAATGAACAGAATATAGGGAAAGATGATGCGCAGCAGATCAATGGTCAGCGCGAACTTTTCCGGATCGCCGGCAAAACCCGGCGCACTGACATAGACGATGAATGGTGCTGCAAGCATACCGATGACGGTGACCACGACCAGCGCCAGACCGAGCAGTGTGGCAACATGATTGACCAGCGATTGCGTTTCCTCATGACCGCGTTGATTCTTGTATTCGGCCAGAATCGGCACGAACGCCTGCGAAAAAGCGCCTTCGGCAAACAGGCGGCGCAACAGGTTGGGAATCTTGAAGGCGACAAAAAAGGCGTCCGTATAGAGGCCTGCGCCGAAAACCCGGGCAATCAGCGTATCGCGCACAAAACCCAGCACACGCGATAAAAATGTCATACTGCCAACCGCAGCAAGCGCTTTCAGCAGGTTCATATTATCGCTATCGTTGACGAAGGCATGGGGCTTGATTCAATTGGGTTTTACGAAAGCAGGATTTTAGCATGCCGATTTGGCAAGCCTCTATTCCGCCTTGCAATTAGAATCAAAAAAGGCTACTATGCACGGCTTCGTATTTTGATACCCCGGTTTGTGCTGAATTTTTGCCCGACCGGTCACCGAACAACTGGAACAGGAAACATTATGGCAAATACCGCACAAGCAAGAAAACGTGCCCGTCAGGCAGTAGCAGTCAATGCGCACAACTCCAGCCTGCGCTCTGCTCTGCGCACAGCGATCAAAAAGGTCGTCAAAGCCGTTGAAGGTGGTGACAAGGCCGCAGCAACTGCAGCGTTTGCTGCCAACGTCAGCATCATCGATCGCATCGCTGACAAGAAGATCATTCACAAGAACAAGGCCGCACGTCACAAGAGCCGCCTGAGCGCAGCCATCAAGTCAATGGCTTGATTTCAGTCATGCTTCAATAAAAAAGCCGGACATCATGTCCGGCTTTTTTATTGCCCGCAACCAGCGCAGTATCTGTGCCGCCTCAACCTATGCCGAGCTCGGCTCGGGCGATCAGCGCCTGATTGAGTGCCGACTCGGTATCTTTGGCCAGCACGGTAAAATGACCCATTTTGCGGCCGGGGCGCGCTTCATGTTTGCCGTAAAGATGCAGTTTCAGATTGGGGTGCGCCAGTGATTTGTTCCAGGCCGGTTCGGCATCTTTCCAGACATCCCCAAGAATGTTCACCATCACCGCATGGCTGTGCAGATGGCTGTCGCCCAGCGGCAGGCCGGTGAGCGCGCGGACCTGCTGCTCAAACTGATTGGTGATGCAGGCATCGATCGTGTAATGCCCTGAGTTGTGCGGCCTCGGCGCCATTTCATTCACCAGCAGTTTGCCGTCCGAAACGAAAAATTCGACCCCAAGCACGCCGACATATCCCAGCTTTTCCGCAATCTGAATCGCCAGCGCCTGCGCTTTGGCCTTGATCACCTCCGAGGCTCTGGCCGGCGCGATGGTCACATCAAGAATACCGTTGAGATGACTGTTTTCCGCCAGCGGAAAAGCAGCCACCTTGCCGCCCGCATCGCGCGCCAGCACAACGGAAACTTCATAATCGAGCGGCAGCATCTGCTCCAGCACGCAGGTTTCCTGCTTGAACCGGCTGAATGCCTCCAGCGCCTCCTGCCGATTCTTCACCCTGGCCTGACCTTTGCCGTCGTAGCCGAACCGCGCCACCTTGAGTATGGCCGGATACAGCGCACTGCTATCGCCCGGCAGGTCGGATTCCTGATTGATGACGGCAAAGTCGCCGACCGGCAGGCCGGAATCGCGAAAAAAGGTTTTTTCCGCCACCCGGTGCTGGGCGATTGCCACCGCCGATGCACTCGGATGTACGCTGCAGTGCTGTGCCAGCTGATCGAGCGTGGCGGCCGGCACATTTTCGAACTCGGTAGTCACTGCAGCACAGGTTTCGCCCAGCTGCTGCAATGCGGTCTGATCGTCATATGCGGCACATAAGTGCACATCGGCAATCTTGCCTGCAGGGCTGTTCTTGTCCGGATCGAGCACGGTCACGCGATAGCCCATTTCATGGGCAGCAATCACAAAAAAACGGCCCAACTGGCCGCCACCCAGCATGCCCAGCATGGCTGGCGGCAAAATCACTGATTTACTCAAGATCACTCCAATGGTCAGTAAGGAATTTCAGCAACACTTCAAGGCTGATCGGATAAATTCATGGCCATGACTTTATCAGTCTGTGCCGCCCTGAAACGATTGAGCCGCTCAGACAGCGCTTTATCGTCGTTCGCCAGAACCGAAACCGCAAACAGCCCGGCGTTCGCAGCCCCGGCCTCGCCGATGGCAAAGGTCGCGACCGGAATGCCTTTCGGCATCTGCACGATGGAAAGCAGGGAATCCTGACCGTTCAAATGCCTGGAAGGCACCGGCACACCCAATACCGGCAGCGTGGTCTTGGCCGCCACCATGCCGGGCAAATGTGCGGCGCCACCGGCACCGGCAATGATCACGCGAAAACCGCTGGCCGCAGCCTGTTCGGCAAACTCGAACATCAGATCCGGTGTGCGATGGGCCGAAACCACTCTGGCCTCATAACTGACACCGAAGTCCGCCAACATCTGGGCGGCAGCTTTCATCACCGGCCAATCGCTATCCGACCCCATGATGATGGCAACTAACGGTTTTGCCTGATTGTTTGCTTGGCTCATTGAATGGCTCCCTTAAGGCAATATTTCTGTGGTACGAATTTGGCTCGTCCGGCCCTGCGATTTGCATACAAACACAATCTGGTGCTGCTACTTTCGGATTGTGGCTTTGGCTTAACCCGCTTCGCGCGTTAGCCTTCGCCGCAATCTGGTGCTGCTAAAGCAGCACCAGATTGTCACGATGAATCAG
>JBEDHT010000273.1:0-5795 GCA_041174025.1 Pseudomonadota bacterium | reverse complement strand
GCTGTTGTCGCTTCTTGCAGTGCGGCAGGCGGGTGCTGACCAAGGAAATCCAGCACCTTCCAAAGCGCTGCCGCCGCGTTTGCATTGTCCAGCGCACGGGCTTTGGTCTGCTTGCTTAGTTTTTCTCCTGCCGCGTTGACTGCCACCGGTACATGCGCGTATTGCGGCGTGGGCAATTGCAACAGATGCTGCAGGTAAATCTGACGCGGCGTCGAATCCAGCAGGTCGGCGCCGCGCACGACATGGGTGACGCCCTGCGCTGCATCATCCGCGACTACAGCCAGTTGATAGGCGAACAGACCATCGGCACGCTTGAGCACAAAATCGCCGATGTCGCGCGCGAGGTTTTGATGGGTAACGCCCTGAATGTCATCGTTGAAGCTTGCCGGTGCATCTTCGGTCATGATGCGCCAGGCGCGGGCTGTGCGGCCGGGCATGAGGCCGTTGCGGCAGGTGCCGGGATAGATTGCACCCTCTATGCCCTGAACGGCGGAATCGGCGATTTCCTTGCGGGTGCAGGCACAAGGGTAAACCAGGCCGCTGGCTTTCAGGCGCTCGAAAACCTCTGCATAGTACGCCGTGCGCCGGCTTTGATGGAGAATGCTGCCATCCCAGTGAAAGCCGAACGCTTCAAGGCTGGCGAGAATGGCGTCGGCAGCACCCGGTATCGTGCGCGGCGTGTCGAGGTCTTCCATGCGTAGCAGCCAGAGCCCCTGATGCGTTCTTGCCTCAAGATAACTGGCAACGGCTGCGACCAGTGAGCCGAAGTGCAGAGGGCCGGTGGGCGAGGGAGCAAAGCGGCCGATGTAGTGCATGCGCGGCGCTCTGCTCAGTACAGCGGTTGCAGATAGGGCGGGATATGCCAGGATTGCAGCTGTTTGCCGAGCAGCACCAGATGGCATTCGAGCCGGTCGCTACCGCTGGTGCTGACCTCGAACTCATAGGTGCGCATGATTTTAAGCTGTCCGCGCGAATTGCGCCCCAGACGCAGCCGGGTACAGGCAACGGTTTCATCCAGCAGCTGCAGGTTCCAGCGCTGGGCCAGCTCGCGGCCGGTATGAATCGCTGCTTCGCGGGAGTTGATGCTGTCGAGCCAGTACCAGGCGCCGGACAACATGATGACGATCAGAATGATTTCCAAAGGGATGCACCGATTAAAAAATTGTTTGGTAGACTTCAGCGATGACATGCTGATTCAAGCATGCCGTATTATCGGGTTTTATGGGCGATTTTGAAAACATCCGATTCGACCCGAATATAAATTTGCTCGACCCGCCCGGGGCGCGGTCAATCATCAAGAGCAATACTCAACGATCTCAAGCGGACCTGAAATACTGATGACAACGATGCAAACGCGTGAACACGAAGCACTGAATGCGTATCTCAAGGTATTGAAGAGCAACGGCGCAGACGATGTTGCGCTCGGCCGCCATCGCGAGTTTCTGCTGGCCATATTTCCGGCTATTGCAAATGCCGATTTTGATAACGCCGCCTACCGGGACGCCGTGGAACATGCGCTGGGCAGGTTCGATAAACGGGAATGGCCGTTCGGCCTTGCCGTGGCGCGGGAATATTTTCATTTCTGGATCAAGGATTTCAAATCGATTGCGGCGCTCAATGCCGAGGGCGGGTTCAGTCCCAATCCTGTCGATTGGCAGCCGCTGGATATCGACCTCAAGGCGCTGTGGAAAATACTGGATACGGCAAAGTTCGCCACTGCCGAAACCTGGCCGCTGAAAGCTTACACGCTGGCATTAAGGCAGGCCGGTGCCGACAAGGCACTGATCGATGCGCGCATCAAGCTGGTGAAAATATTGCTGATACGTTTGCGCGATGCGCCGGAAAAAACCAATCGCAACTACCGTATCGTCGTCGATGCCACGGTGCCCTTGCTTGAAAACAGGGAAATGCGCAGAGTGTTTTTTACCGTTGTGCGCGAGTTCTACCACTTCTGGATGGGTGACCCTGATGCGGCCAGCCGGATCGGCATCGCCTCCGGTTCGACCAGCTTCGTTTAGTCCCCGCGTCCGTCCAGTCTCTCTTCCAGCGCCTCGCACAGGGTTTTGAGCACCTTGATGCGGGCATGGTATTTGTCGTTGGCTGGCACCAGCGTCCACGGCGCATCGACCGTGCTGGTGCGGTCGATCATGTCGGCGGCAGCGGTCTGGTAGGCTTCCCACTTGTCGCGGTTGCGCCAATCCTCCTCGGTGATCTTGAAGCGTTTGAACGGCGTTTTCTGCCGCTCCTCGAAACGCTTCAGCTGTTCCTCCCGGCTGATCTGCAGCCAGAATTTGACCACCAGCGTGTCATGCGCGGTGAGTTGTGCCTCGAAATCGTTGATCTCGGCATAAGCGCGCATCCAGTCCTGTTCGCTGCAATAACCCTCAAGCCGCTCCACCAGCACGCGCCCATACCAGGAACGGTCGTAGATCGTCATGTGTCCCTTGCCCGGAATATGTCGCCAGAAGCGCCATAGATAAGGCTGCGCCCGTTCTTCATCGGTAGGCGCAGCAGTCTGCACCACATGATAGAAACGCGCATCGACTGCCTGCGTGATGCGGCGGATGCTGCCGCCTTTGCCGGCGGCATCGGCGCCTTCAAACACGATGACGAGGGAAATATCGCGGAAGCGCGGGTCGCGCGTCAGCAGGTTGAAGCGGCCCTGACAAGCTTCCAGTTCTTCGGCATAGCGGTTTTTGTCGAGCGATTTGCTCAAATCCAGCGTATTGAGCACATGCCGTTTGTCGATCGGGCGCAGAATCGGCGGGGCCGCCTTGCGGTTGGTGGCATTGCGGTCGGCAAGCTGTTTTTTGATGCTTTCAAGAATGTATTGGCCTGCCGTCAGGTTGCGGTAATTGGCATCGAAGCCTTCGATCACCACCCAGGGCGCGTTTGCCGTGTTGCTCTCCTGCAGGATATGGCCGCTGAGGCTGTGAAACTTGTCGTAAAGCTCAAGATGCTTGAGGTCGATCTCGGTAACGCGCCAGCGCGTCTTCGGGTTTTTCTGCAGGTCGTGAATGCGTTTTTTCTGCTTTTCCTTCGACAGATGCAGCCAGAGCTTGATCAGCAAGGCTCCTTCATCGGTCAGCATGCGCTCGAAACGCACGATTTCCTCGATCATGTTGTCGAGTTCGGCTTTCTTGATCTCGCCGTAGGCTCTGCGAATGAGCGGGGCTGTGTACCAGGAGCCGTAGAAAATGCCGATCCTGCCTTTGGGCGGCAATGCGCGCCAGTAGCGCCACATCGGCGGGCGGGCGCGTTCTTCCTCGGTCGGCTGGCCGAAGGCATGGGTGCGGATCAGGCGCGGATCCATCCATTCGTTGAGCAGATTGCCGACTTCGCCCTTGCCTGCGCCATCGACCCCGGCAATCAGGATGATGACAGGGAATGCCCTGCTTTCCGCCAGCTCTGATTGCACCTGCAACAAGGCCTCGCGCAGGGCCGGCAGCGCGGCCTTGTAGATTTCCTTGTCGATCTGATGGCCCAATTCGGCGGATTCGAACATGACTGCCTTTCTGCATGCAAAATATGACGGCTGGTCACGGATGGTGCATAAAATCGGCGGCGCTGTAAACCTGCTCAGTCTAGTTGCCAGCGGCGCATGGGCATGCCGTCGATCAGCTCGAACACCGCCTTGAGGTCGGGTGTGTCAACCGTCTGCAACTTGATGCCGCCGTCGAGCCCCACCAGTATCGCCACCGCCCCTGCATCCGTTTTCAGGCCCAGTGCCTGTATTAACGCCGCACTTTGAGCGGCGGACAAAGCCACGCCTTCCCGTTGCGCGGAGACCCCCGTGACTTCGTAATGGATCATTTTGCGGGCATCAAACGCTGCGCGTATCGCCGGGTCTGACAGTTTTTGCCTCACGGCTGCCAACATGGGATGATGTGCATCGGGAACGCTGACAACCAGCGGGCGGTGTTGCCACAGCTCGTCGAGCAGGGGATTGACGGCGCTCTCCGCACGTGCGGAACTGAAAACAGCCGCCGCCATCCATAAAGACAATATCCATATCATGTGTCGCATGCGGTGTAGAACCTGAAGGCGGCGCTTTGTTCAACATGCGGGAAAACCTCGCATCGGGAGTGCAACATGAAACTATTCAAATATCTCATCTTGATTGCCTGCCTGTTAGGGGTTCTCAACCCTGCAGTAGCTGCACCTGCTGTTTCCTACGGGCCGGATATCGGGCTGGAACGTGCCAGGCAGCTGGCGGCTCTCGCTGCCGCAGAAGCGGAGCGCATGCAGCTCCGGGTGGCCATCGCAATTGTCGACACCGCCGGCCATCTGGTCTATTTCGAAAAAGCCGACGATACGCAGACCGCCAGCGTCGAAGTGGCGATTGCCAAAGCGCGTTCAGCCAGCAACTTCCGGCGTTCGACCAAGGTGTTCGAGGATGCCTTGAACAGTGGCAGAACTTCGCTGCTGGGCTTGCCCGGCGCGGTGCCGGTCGAAGGCGGCGTGCCGTTGGTTCACATGGGCAAAGTCATCGGCGCCATCGGCATCAGCGGCGCCAGCTCGGTTGAGGACGGCCTCATCGCAGCGGCCGCAGCGAATAACATCAAATAACACGGCACGCGCCAGTGCCGGAAACGGGTTTTTCAAGGGAGAAGACGATTGATTCCGACCGAATATCTCATCATCTATTTTGTCTCGCTGGGCGTTTGCTCGCTCTCGACCATCTACAAGACCGTCAGCTTCAAGAACATGCTGTGCCGGCAGATCATGGGCAACATGTTCTGGAGTCTGGTGCCGGTGCTGAACACATTCAAGGCCCTGCTTTGGATACTGACGCTGGCATACGGCTGGATCAGAAAAAAGAAAGTGGATTGAAAATACTGCCCGGCAGCACAAGGCCGGGCAGCGCTCAGGCAGTCAGCCGCATGATCCTGTCGATCGCCAGCCTTGCCAGCGCAAAGGCGCGCTGTTCCAGCATGGCCTGACGCTCGCCCTCGTCAAACGGCAGATAACGGCTGCCGTGTGTAAGCGAGAACCTGACGGAGCTCTCGACATTGCTGTAGGCGATCATCATGTCGAGCAGCTTGTCTTCGTAGGTCAAATACAATGTGTGCATGGTGCTTCAGTCCTGAGCGTTTTCTTGTTCAAAGCCGATGCCCAATCATCGCTTTTTATCGCTGGTTTTGCCAATAGAAAATTTTAGCGCAGGAATTTGCACTGATGATGTGCAATGCACTCAAGGGCGCACCAAGTCTGTGCGGCCGTCTGCCGGGTGTTGTGTAAAATCCCATTAAAAACATGATATTGCGCGATTGGCGCGGTTTTTGCTCTTATCCGGCACAGATAAAATTCCGGAGGAGATGCAACAAAATGGAAGCATTGCAATCAGCAGGGGATGTGTTATTCGTATTGCTCGGCGCCATCATGGTGCTGGCGATGCATGCCGGTTTCGCTTTTCTTGAAGTCGGTACCGTGCGCAAGAAGAATCAGGTCAACGCCCTGGTCAAGATCATGGTGGATTTTTCGATGTCCACCATCGCCTATTTTTTCATCGGCTACAGCATTGCCTATGGCGTCGGTTTTCTGCAAGGGGCTGAGGCACTTTCGGCGAAGAACGGTTACGACCTCGTCAAGTTTTTCTTTCTTCTGACCTTTGCAGCGGCGATTCCGGCCATCGTTTCCGGCGGTATTGCCGAGCGGGCCAAATTCAACCCTCAACTGGCGGCTACGTTTGCGCTGGTCGGTTTGGTTTACCCGTTTTTCGAGGGCATTGTCTGGAACGGCAACTTCGGCGTGCAGTCATGGATTGAAGCCAGCTTCGGCGCGCCTTTTCACGA
>JBEDHT010000272.1:0-2593 GCA_041174025.1 Pseudomonadota bacterium | reverse complement strand
ATTTTTATTATTTTTATAACTGAAATCAACCTGTTAAATTGCCCCCAGTTTTATCAACATAACAGCATAAGAGGTCGCCAGATGGCGAATATTAAAAAACACAAACCTAAAAATGTTCTACCCGGATTCAATCTTGCGCTCGGTTATACCATCCTGTACCTGAGCCTGATTGTGCTGATTCCTCTCGCTGCCGCCTTCATCAAAACCACGGAACTCAGCTTTGCCGAATTCTGGGAAATTGTGACCACTCCCAGAGTCGTCGCCTCCTATCAGCTGACGTTCGGTGCTTCTTTCATAGGCGCGTCGATCAATGCCGTGTTCGGACTGCTGACGGCCTGGGTATTGGTACGCTACAACTTCCCCGGCAAGAGAATCATTGATGCGCTGGTGGATTTACCGTTTGCCTTGCCCACGGCTGTGGCCGGCATTGCATTGACCGCAGTGTTCGCCGGCAACGGCTGGATCGGCAGCTGGCTGGAACCGCTCGGCATCAAAGTCGCATTCACGCCTTTGGGCGTTGTCGTCGCGCTGACTTTTATCGGCCTGCCCTTTGTCGTCCGCACCGTACAGCCAGTGCTGGAAGACCTCGAGGCTGAGGCCGAAGAAGCGGCCGCCAGTCTGGGCGCAAACCGCTGGCAAACATTCAGCCGGATTATTTTCCCCGCATTGCTGCCCGCGTTGCTGACCGGTTTTGCACTGGCCTTCGCCCGTGCCATCGGCGAGTACGGCTCGGTGATTTTCATCGCCGGCAACATGCCGATGGTGTCGGAGATCACGCCGCTCATCATCATCACCAAGCTGGAGCAATACGATTACGCAGGTGCTACCGCTGTCGCGGTGGTGATGCTGGTCATCTCCTTCATTCTGCTGCTGGCAATCAACGGCCTGCAGTGGTGGAACAGCCGCCGCAACGGCCAGACACGCTAACTTTACGGAACTCATCATGGCCAATATCGCAATTTCGCAATACACCAGTTATGCCGGCAAGGTTGCCCGCAACCGCGCGACTTCCGAACCGGTATGGTTGCGCTGGACACTGATCGCCATCACCCTGGCTTTTCTGAGCATATTTTTGTTCGTGCCGCTCGCCGCCGTTTTTACCGAGGCGTTCCGCAAGGGCATCGAAACCTATTTCGCCGCGCTCGTTGAGCCGGATGCGGTTTCTGCCATCAAGCTCACCCTGCTGGCGGCAGCTATCGCCGTTCCGCTGAATCTGGTATTCGGCATTGCCGCTGCCTGGTCCATCGCCAAATTCGAGTTCAAAGGCAAAAGCATTCTGATTACGCTGATCGATCTGCCCTTTGCCGTCTCGCCGGTGATCGCCGGTTTGATCTACGTGCTGATCTTCGGCCTGCAGGGATGGTTCGGCGCCTGGCTGATAGAAAACGACTACAAGATCATTTTCGCCTTGCCCGGCATCGTGCTGGCAACGATTTTCGTCACCGTGCCGTTCGTTGCGCGCGAACTGATTCCGTTGATGCAGGCACAGGGCAAGGATGAGGAAGAGGCCGGCCTGGTTCTGGGGGCGTCCGGCTGGCAGATTCTCTGGCGCATCACCTTGCCCAACGTGAAATGGGGGTTGCTCTACGGCGTGATACTGACCAACGCCCGCGCAATGGGCGAATTCGGCGCGGTCTCGGTGGTTTCCGGACACATACGCGGGCTCACCAACACCATGCCGCTGCACGTGGAGATTCTTTACAACGAGTACAACTACGCAGCCGCCTTTGCGGTGGCCTCATTGCTCGCATTTCTGGCACTGGTCACCGTAGCACTGAAGAGTTACATAGAGTGGCAGGTCACGCGCAATGCCCGCCATGAAGAGAATACAGCGGAACAATAACGAGGTCAGGATCATGAGTATCGAAATCAAAAACATCACCAAACAATTCGGCAGCTTCAATGCGCTGAACAATGTCAGCGTCGACGTTCCCAGCGGCGAGCTGGTTGCGCTGCTCGGCCCCTCCGGTTGCGGCAAGACCACCCTGCTGCGCATCATCGCCGGGCTGGAAACCCCGGATTCCGGCAGCATTCACTTTCACGGCGAAGAAACCACGGACCGGAATGTGCGCGAACGCCAGGTAGGATTCGTATTCCAGCACTATGCGCTGTTCCGCCACATGACCGTGTTCGAGAATGTTGCTTTCGGTTTACGTGTGCGCCCGAAAAAAACCCGGCCGTCGGAGGCGGAAATCCATCGCCGGGTGCATGAACTGCTCAACCTAGTACAGCTCGACTGGCTCGCAGATCGCTACCCGCCGCAGCTTTCCGGCGGCCAGCGTCAGCGCATCGCGCTCGCACGTGCACTGGCGGTGGAGCCTAAAGTCTTGCTGCTGGATGAGCCATTCGGTGCGCTGGATGCCAAGGTGCGCAAGGATTTGCGCCGCTGGTTGCGCAGGCTGCATGATGAACTGCACATCACTAGCGTATTCGTCACGCACGATCAGGAAGAAGCGCTGGAAGTCGCAGATCGTATCGTCGTCATGAATCAGGGCAATGTCGAGCAGATCGGCACGCCGCAGGATGTCTACGATCAGCCGGCATCACCTTTTGTCTACCAGTTTCTCGGCAACGTAAACCTGTTCCACAGCCG
>JBEDHT010000271.1:0-3272 GCA_041174025.1 Pseudomonadota bacterium | reverse complement strand
TTCCAGTCGCGGTAGCGGTGGCGGTTGCCGGGCAGCGTGAAGAAACCGGGGTCTTTGATGCTGAATGGCGGCAGGCGTTTACCGGCTTCGAGACCGGCCAGCGCGACGAATGGTTTGAATGTGGAACCGGGCGGATAGATGCCGCGCAACGGTCGATTGATCAGCGGTTTGTCCAGCGATTCGTTCAACAGTTTCCAGTTTTCCGTGTCGATGCCGCCGACAAACAGATTGGGGTCGAAGGTCGGCATGCTGACGTAGGCGAGTACCTCGCCGTTTCTCGGATTGATGGCAACCAGTGCGCCACGGCGGTCGCCAAAGGCTTCCTCGCCGATTTTCTGCAGCTTGCTGTCAACCGAAAGAATGAGATTGTCACCGGGTACCGGCGGCGTGCTGGACAGTACGCGCACGGCATGTCCGCCGGAATCGACTTCGACCTGCTTGAAGCCGGTTTTGCCGTGCAGGGTCGATTCGTAATACTGCTCAAGGCCGGTTTTGCCGATGTGATCGGAGCCTTTGTAGTTCGAAAGCTGGCCGGATTCCTTCAGGTTTTCAATATCCTTGTCGTTGATGCGGCCGATGTAGCCGACCAGGTGCGAACCGAGCGCACCTTGCGGATAGTGGCGGAACAATCTGGATTTGATTTCGACACCGGGGAAACGATAGCGATTGACGGCAAAGCGCGCAGCTTCGGTTTCGTTGAGATGGGTACGCAGCGGTATGCTTTCGAACTCCTCGCTCTCGGCCATGATTTTCTTGAAACGCTTGCGGTCCAGCGCGTCGATGGACACCAGTTCCGCAAGCTGGTTGACGGTTTCTTCCACGTTCTTGACGCGGGACGGGGTGATTTCCAGCGAATAGACAAAGAAATTGTGCGCCAGAATCACACCGTTCTTGTCGAGGATCATGCCGCGATTCGGTTGAACCGGCACCAGCGAAATACGGTTGCTTTCCGCCAGGGTGTGGAAATGCTCGTGCCTGGTCATCTGCAGATAGAACATGCGGGCGGCTAGTATGCCGAAGCAGACCAGTACCAGCAGGGCGGCAACCCAGAGGCGCGCGCGGAAATTATGACTTTCCTGCTGATAGTTTTTCAGTTCTGAACGGAATCGCATCGGCAAGCCCTAGTTCTTGCCGGAAGCAGGTTCAATACCAAGGCGCGTGAAAATGACAAACTGCCAGAGCAGAATGCCGCTGACACTGGGGAGAAAGTAGCTCCACTGTGGCACATCGTCGCCCGCGAACAGTTTCAGCACCATGACCACGCATTGGGTAAAGACCAGCAAAACAAATACGTAGGCGGCCTGCTGCCAGATATTGAACAAGGCCAGTCTGCGCTGATAGCTGACGGCAAAGAATCCGGTGATTGCGTAGGCCAGCGCATTCTGGCCGAACAGCCCGCCGCTGATCAGATCAACGACAAGACCGGCGAACCAGGCGGTGCCGATGTTGCACAGGTGCGGTGCGCGCAATAGCCAGTAGATGACCACCAGCAGTATGAAGTCGGGGCGTATCAGCAAGCCGTAGCCGGCCCAGGGTGCCAGTTGCAGGATCAACGCGAACAGCAGGGAAAGGTAGACGTTTTTAAGGCTGACGGTTTGCATCTGGAGTAGCCGGAACAGGTTGTGAGGAGGATTGCGGCAGTGCAGGCTGCAACTTCAGGGTTCTGTCAGCGCCCCTGGCGGATTTGTTGACGACTTCGCCGGTGGCGGGTTCGGTCACGGGAATGCTGATCAGCAGCACCTGGCGATGGTTCTTCACGCCGGCAAGTGGTCTGGAGCGTATCTGCGCAAACGACAGGTCAGGGTTGCGGTCAATGCTGACCACTTCGGCCACTGCCAGCCCGGCCGGGTAGATGCCGTCGATGCCTGACGTAATGAGGCGATCGCCTTTCTGAATGTCGACATTGACCGGCAGGTAGGGCAGGTCGATCACGTTGTCCCTGCCGAGACCGAACGCAATGGCTCTGAGGCCGTTTCTTTCAATCTGCACGGGAATGGAAAGCTCCTTGTCGGTGATCAGCGTCACCTCGCTGGAGAACGGATAGACGCGCGTGATCTGGCCGATGACGCCGTTGCCGTCGACCACTGCCTGACCGGGTGCGATGTTCTGCCGTGTGCCGAGGTTGACCATGACTTTGTGCGAGAAAGGGTCGCGGCCGATGTGCAATATTTCGCCCAGGCGAGCGGGTTCGGATATGGATTGTGAAGCGCCGAGCAGATTGCGCAGATGTTCGTTCTCGGCTTCCAGCAGCTGCAGTTTCTGCAGCTTGCTGCCTTGCTCCAGTGTTTTTTGTTCAAGCTGGCGGTTTTTGCTGACCAGCGAGGTATGCGTGGTGATGTAGTCGGCGGTTGAATGAAAAAGACCGGAAGGGGCATTTGCCAGACTCTGCAACGGGTGCGTGAGCGCAACGAAACCTTGCCGTACTTCGTCGAGGTAATGCAAGCGGGCGTCGGTGGCGATCAGTGCAATGGAAAGCGCGGAGAAAAATACCAGCCGGGTGAAGGGGCTCGGGCCGCGAACGAAAAACGACGGTGTTTGCTGAGGTTCCAGAACGCGAGGCATTTGGCCTGTAGGCTTTCAGAAAAAAACAAGCCGCCTGAAGCGAAAGCGGCTTGTCTGCTGTGTTGAAAAAAAGATGTTGTAATTACTCGCTGGCAAATACATTGCCCAGTTTGTCCATTTCTTCCAATGCGCGTCCGCAGCCACGTGCGACGCAGGTCAGCGGGTCTTCGGCGACAATCACCGGCAGGCCAGTTTCTTCTACCAGCAGGCGGTCGAGGTCGCGTAGCAATGCGCCGCCACCAGTCAATACCATGCCTTTTTCCGCAATGTCTGCGCCCAGTTCCGGCGGAGTTTGTTCCAGCGCTGACTTGACGGCGCCGACGATGGCGTTGAGCGGTTCGGTCAGGGCTTCCAGAATTTCGTTGCTGGAGATGGTGAACTTGCGCGGCAGTCCTTCTGCCAGATTGCGGCCGGTGACTTCCATTTCCAGCACTTCGGAGCCGGGGAAGGCGGAACCGATTTTCTTCTTGATCAGCTCGGCGGTCGGTTCGGAAATCTGCATGCCGTAATTGCGGCGGATGTAGTCGATGATGGCCTGGTCGAACTTGTCGCCGCCGACGCGCTCGGATTTGGCGTAGACGATGCCGCCGAGCGAGATGACGCCGACTTCGGTGGTGCCGCCGCCGATGTCCACTACCATGGAGCCGGTGGCATCAGCAACCGGCATGTCGGCGCCAATGGCTGCAGCCATCGGTTCCTCGATCAAATAG
>JBEDHT010000270.1:0-2679 GCA_041174025.1 Pseudomonadota bacterium | reverse complement strand
AGCCGAACCAGCGCTCAAGGGTACTTTTTCTGCGTAACGGCGCGCCGCTTTTTCGCGCAGACTGGTATCAGCCAGCGCGGCGCGCAGGCGCATCCATTCGGTCATGCTGCCTTTGTCATCGGCGGGAATGCGCAGGTAACGAAATTGCTCGGCGGGTGAATCGCGCAAGCCGGCCAGAAAGACTTCTGCGCCGTCGATAGTGACCGGCAACATATAATTATTGAATTCACGCGCCTGCCCATTCTTGTCCCGCAGTTTGTACTGCACGCTGGGACCGACATTCTTCAGGTCTTTGTTTTTCTTGTTATTGGCGGCCGAGCCCAGCTGTTGATCGAGTTTCGCGGAGAATTTTTCATTGAAGCTCTTGCCCTGATCGACTGCACGCACATCCTGACCATTGGCGGCGGAGGTATTCTCGACATTGAACGGACGAAAGCCCGACCATTCAATGGTGTACTCGGCGCCGGAACTGCCAAGCAGGGGGGTTGATTTGCCGACCTCACCCTCGACCTGGAAATTCTGGTTATTCGCGCCCTTCATTGGATGCCCGACCAGCTTCAGACGGCTGCCACCGTCTTCGAAGCTGGACTGATAGACCGCCAGACCCTTGTAGACCAGCGGCTCGTTCACCTTGATGGTCGCGGGGAAGGTCTTCCCGGTTTCATGATCGGTGACGAGTACTTCGCTGGCAAACAGCTTGGGCATGCCAGTCGGATAAAAATCGATGATGAATTTCTGCAGCTGCAAGGTGAATGGCAACTCTTGAATCATCACACCTTCGCTCATCGGCAAGATCGTGGTGTTGCTGCTTGCTCCTTCGGGAACGAAAGTATTGCCTCGAAAGGTGGGATTGCTGGTGCTCAGCCGGTGCTTTGCCGGAATCTCTGCGATGATGCCGTTGCCAATGAAAGGCTGCTTGTCGAACAGCCATTGCTGCGCACGAATCGGCAGATTGGAATCGAGCAGCCCGCCAATACAAATGATCACGATGGCTGAATGCGCAAAGATGTAGCCCAGCTTGTTCGCCGCACCCTGCTTGGCCGTCACCAGCACGGAATTCTCTTTCTGAACCAGTCTGACCTGAAAACCCTCGGCCTCTACACGGCGCGCGGTTTCTCTCGCAAGATCCGGGACGTTACCGGCGCCCCGCCATTCAACATGATGATGAAAATTACGCAGCGATTGCTCGCGCACCTGATCGCGCCAGCTGCGCATGTCGTTGATCATCTTAGGCGCATTGCGTACGATGCATAACGAGGTGGAAGTCACCAGAAAGGCCATGATCAGCAGGAACCACCATGCCGAATACACTGAGTAGATGGAAAACTGCGCGAAGATCTCGAACCAAAACGGGCCAAACTGATTCACGTAGTTTGGCATGGGTTCATTTTGCGTCACCACGGTGCCGATCACTGAAGCGATAGAAATCACCGTCAGCAGACTGATGGCGAAGCGCATCGATGACAGTAGCTCGACCATGTCAGAGACCCAGCGACGGCGGGTCTGCAGAACAATACCTTCAGTGCTCGTACTCATATCGAATGCTTACCTGTCTTGTCTCGGGCGCACGTTAGGCTGCGCGCTCGCCAAATGAAAAGGGGCGGCTTCAGCCACCCCCTTGAATCCTCGTCGCTCGTGGTCGACGGTTTGTTGGATGCCCGGCACCTGTCCGAGCTAAAGATTACTTGAGGCCGGCTATATAGTCTGCGACTGCCTGCATCTCGTCATCGGACATGCGCTTGCCGACCGCCGTCATCTGGGCATTGTTGGCGCGCGCACCGGTGCGGAAGTTGGTCAGCTGCGCGACAGTGTAATCCTGATGCTGGCCGCCGATACGGGCAAATTGAGCGGGTACACCGGCACCATTCGGGCCATGGCAGCCTGCACAGGCAGGCACGTTCTTCTCGGCGATGCCGGCGCGGTAGATCTTTTTGCCCAGTTCGACCGTGGTCTTGTTCTTCGCTGCGCCAGGCTGCTGCTTCTGCTGCTCAAGGTACGCTGCCAGATTGCGAATGTCATCATCGGAGAGCGCCTTCGCAATCGCGGTCATCACCGCGTTATTGCGGGTCGGGCCCTTGAACTCGTGCAGCTGCTTCTGCAGGTAAGCAGCGTGCTGACCCGCTAGCTTGGGGTTTTGCGTGATGCTTGAGTTGCCGGCGTTACCATGGCAAGCGACACAGGCCATGATGCCGCGAGATGCGTCACCGCTGGCATACAGCGTGCCGCCCTTGTTGGCATCAGCGGGCTGCGCCTTGTCCTCGGAGGCAGAGGCAACCGCTGCGAAGGTCAGCGCCGCGATGGAAACGAACTTCACGAAAGACGGTAGAGCACGATTCATTCAAACACCCGGGAATGGAAATTGATTTTCTTGCTCTGCCTTCCATCACCGCCATTAACGTCAGGCGGCACGGCATGAGACAAGATTTTTCGCAAAATTTTGATGTCAAATTACAGCCGGGCATTGTACTACAATGGAAGACTTTCCCCCGCCCCGATGCCGCTCTGGCAACGATTTATGTCCGTCCTCTGGCAAGCCCGATTCTTCACCACCGTCGACCGACTTGGCGATTTGCCAAAATATAAAGTGCCTGAGATTGCCTTCGCCGGCCGCTCGAACGCCGGCAAATCAACTGCGATCAATCTGCTGTGCAATCAGAAGCGACTGGCGTTTGCCTCCAA
>JBEDHT010000269.1:0-3615 GCA_041174025.1 Pseudomonadota bacterium | reverse complement strand
TACAACCAGATCGTGCCGAGCAAGGATGTCGATGTCATCATGATCGCGCCGAAAGGCCCGGGCCACACTGTCCGCTCCGAATACCTCAAGGGTGGCGGCGTACCTTCGCTGATCGCCGTTTACCAGGATGCTTCCGGCAAGGCCAAGGACATCGCCCTCTCCTACGCTGCTGCCAACGGCGGTACCAAGGGCGGCGTCATTGAAACCGATTTCCGCGAAGAAACCGAAACCGACCTGTTCGGCGAACAGGCTGTGCTCTGCGGCGGCGCCGTCGAGCTGGTCAAGGCCGGTTTTGAGACCCTGGTCGAAGCTGGTTATGCACCGGAAATGGCTTATTTCGAGTGCCTGCATGAACTGAAACTGATCGTTGACCTCATGTACGAAGGCGGTATCGCCAACATGAACTACTCGATCTCCAACAACGCCGAATACGGTGAATACGTGACCGGCCCGCAGGTCATCAACGACGAATCGCGCTGGGCGATGAAGGAGGCCCTGAAGGCTATCCAGAACGGCGAATACGCGAAGAAATTCATCCTGGAAGGCCGTACCGGCTACCCAGAGATGACTGCACGTCGTCGTCTTAATGCAGCGCACCCGATCGAGCAGGTCGGCGGTAAGTTGCGTGCCATGATGCCATGGATCGCCAAAAACAAGCTGGTTGATCAATCCAAGAACTGATCAGTCAATAACTGATCAGTAAAGACCGGCTATCAAAAGGGCAAGACGTATACGTCCTGCCCTTTTTGCATTTTGCTTGTGTACCATGCCTGAAATCACTTCTGATCAAGTTTCGCAATAAGGAAATTGCTCAGAGAAGAAAATGCTCAGAACAACCTGAAATATCACTCATCATTTTTAACCGGGGTTCATGTGTTGAATCGGATTGCTGTCATGTTCCAATACCTCCTGCCCAAACAGGCCATTACGCTACTGGCAGGGAAATTCGCAAACGCCGAGGCCGGCTGGATGACGACCTCTGTCATACGCTGGTTCGTCGATCGCTACGGCGTCAACATGCAGGAAGCGGCCGAACCCGACATTGAACGCTACAGCACATTCAACCAGTTTTTCACCAGAGCGCTTCGGGCCGATGCGAGACCACTCGCCAGAACCGATTTCATATGCCCGGTTGACGGCACCATCAGTCAGTTTGGCAATATCGAGCAAGGCCTGATATTCCAGGCAAAAGGTCATGAATACTCGGCAGCTGCGCTATTGGGCGGCAGTGAACAGCTGGCTGCGCAATATGCCAACGGCAGCTTCGCAACGCTCTATTTGAGCCCGAAGGATTATCACCGCATCCACATGCCCTGCGTGGGCCGCCTGAAAAGCATGATTCACATCCCGGGCAGCCTGTTTTCCGTCAATCCGCTGACGGCGCAAACCGTTCCCGGTCTTTTCGCACGCAATGAAAGGGTCGTCTGTGAATTTGAATCTGGGGAAATCGGCAGCTTCATCATGGTGCTGGTAGGCGCCACCATCGTCGGTAGCATGGCCACCAGCTGGCACGGCGTGGTCAATCCGCCGCGACCGAAACAGCCGCGCGGATGGAAGTATGACGAAACCACGATAGAACTCGGGCAGGGTGAGGAAATGGGGAGATTTCTGCTGGGCTCCACAGTGATATTGCTGTTCCCGCAGCAATCGGTGGAATTCAGTCAAGACTGGCATGCGGGCAAAAGCGTGCGCATGGGCGAAGCCATGGCAGCCAGACCGCCGCAGAACCAACCTGCCTGAGTTGCCTGAGATCAGGCAGGCGCCTGCAAAAGGGCGATCAAGCCGCCCTTAGGCATTGATGCCTGCCCTAACTTGCCGTGCGGCTGTGCGCGGATGCCTTGTGGCTGCGACGTTGCTGGCGATCATGGCTGAGATGATGCGACAGCTCATTCAATGCCATCCGATAAACGTCGCGCTTGAATTCAATCACGTTTTCCAGCGGCACCCAGTAATCGCTCCAGCGCCAAGCATCGAACTCGGGATGCGGCGTGGCACGCAGCGATACATCCGTATCCCGCCCGACCATGCGCAGCAAAAACCATATCTGTTTCTGACCCTTGTAGCTGCCCCGCCATTCGCGCTTGATCCAGTTGGTGGGCACATCGTAGCGAAGCCAATCCCTGGTGCGGCCCAGTATCCTGACATGCTCCGGCCGCAAGCCAACCTCTTCCATCAGCTCACGATACATGGCCTGTTCCGGCGTCTCGCCGTGCTTGATGCCACCTTGCGGAAATTGCCAGGAATGCTCCCGTATACGCTTACCCCAAAATACCTGATTACTGGCGTTGCATAAAATAATGCCTACATTAGGTCGATATCCATCGCGATCTAACATGATAAAAAGACCTTATAAATTTCATGTCATTTTTTCATATTTCACCCTTTATTGATAGTAGCGCGTCGCCCGCGCAGTGCCGCAGAGTCTTGACGCTGTTCAGCGCAGACACATATACTTTGGCGTCAACCTCATCATGCCGGACGCCGTTTTTGTTCAGGCCCCATCATTCAAAGCGACCACTCTGTTGAAATCCAGACTCATCATTATTGTCAGCCTGATTTCGCTGCTGACCATGCCCGGCACAACGCTGGCTGAAGGATATGCTTACATCACCAACCAGGGCAGTCATGACGTCAGCGTCATCGACCTTCGCAGTCACAAGGTCATTGCCAGCATCGGCGTCGGCAAAGGACCGGTCGGCGTGGCCGTCTCCAGCCAATTGCAGCGCGTATTCATCTCCAATGTAGAAAGCCAGTCCGTATCAGTGATCGACAGCAACAATCACATCGAGCTGGCGCAGATTCCGCTGACAGGTTCACCCGTGGCGGTAGCCATTTCTCCCGATAGCAGCACGCTGTTCGTGGCCGACTGGTATATGGACATGGTGATAGCCATCGACACCAGCGACTACAGCAAACAACGCAAGGTCAGTATCGGCAAGGCCCCTGCCGGACTTGCAATCAGCCCGGACGGCCAGACGCTCTATGTTTCAAACCGCGACAGCAACGATATCGGCGTAATAGACATACCGACCTTTACAGTCGCATCGCGCATTCCCGCAGGCGAACACCCCTTCGGCATTACCGTAAGTCCCGATGGCAAACGTCTTTATGCTGCCAACGTCTATGAAGACAGCGTCTCGATCATAGACATTGCCAGCGGACACACAGAAAAAACAGGCGTCGGCACCAGGCCGTATTGCATCACTGTCAGCCCCGACAGCAAAACGGTTTTTGTCACCAACACCCAGGACGACAGCGTCTCGGTGATCGACGCAGATAGCAATCGCGTGGTTGCCACCATTGAAGTCGGCGGTTTCCCCGAGGGGATTGATTATGACGCGCAAACCCACCGTGTTTATGTCGCCAGCTGGTCGGACAACGCCGTCACCGTGATTGATGCGCATGCAAAAAAAGTGATCGACACCATCAGCACAGGTCAACAAAGCCGTGCTTTCGGCCGTTTCATTCTTGGCAATTGAAAAATTAACGCCAAAATCGCGCCATATCGCTTTAAAGACATTTAGAATTCCGGGTCACCGTGAAAAAGCAGTCGTTTGTTAAATTGTTTCAATAAAATGGAGAAACTCGTATGAAAAAATTGTTTGCATTGCTTGC
>JBEDHT010000268.1:0-6871 GCA_041174025.1 Pseudomonadota bacterium | reverse complement strand
GAGGATGAAGTTTTCGCCTTTGCCAAGGAGCTGCGCGCCTCGCATACGCTGCTGGCACAGGTTGCTGCCGACGGACGCCTGCCGGTCGTCAATTTCGCCGCCGGCGGGATTGCCACCCCGGCCGACGCGGCCCTGATGATGCAGCTAGGCATGGACGGTGTCTTTGTCGGTTCCGGCATCTTCAAGAGCGGCGACCCTGAGCGCCGTGCCCGCGCCATCGTGCAGGCGGTAACCCACTCTAACGATCCGCAGATATTGGCCGAGATCAGCGAAGGCCTCGGCGAAGCCATGGTCGGTATCGACCTCGATACCCTGCCGGTGCAGGAAAAACTGGCCAATCGCGGCTGGTAGGATTACGGCTGGCGGCATGGTGGCAGACGCAACACCCGCAAAGACGGTTCTGCACATCGGTGTGCTGGCCTTGCAGGGTGCTTTCGCCGAACACGCGCACATGCTGCGCCAGCTCGGCGCCAGCGCGGTCGAAGTGCGCAAAGCGAGTCAACTGGCCGGTCTGCACGGCCTCATCATCCCCGGTGGCGAAAGCACCGCCATCAGCCTGATTGCCGAACGCCGGGGTCTGATTGAGCCGCTGCGCGATTGGGTCAGGGCGGGCAAGCCGGTCTGGGGTACCTGTGCCGGGCTGATCCTGCTTGCCGACCTCATCGAAGGCGGCCGGCCCGCTGGCCAGGCGCTGATTGGCGGGCTGGATGTGACGGTCAACCGCAATTATTTCGGCAGGCAGATCGACAGTTTCCGGCAGGAGATCGACATGAGAGCGAGCGGTCTTGATCCTGCGCCTTACCCCGCCGTTTTCATTCGCGCGCCGGTCATCAGTGCCTGCGGGCCCGGTGTGCAGCAGCTGGCAACATTATCGGCAGCCGGCGGCGAGCTGACGGTAGCGGTGCGCCAGGGCAACATGCTGGCGACCGCTTTTCATCCTGAACTGACTGCGGATACGCGCTGGCACCGGATGTTCATCGCTATGGTGGAAAGTGCTGCGATACAAAGCGCAGCAATACAAAGCGCAGCAGTACAAAGCGCAGCAGTACAAAGCGCCGGACTGCAAAGCACAGTGCCTGAGTAGCCCGCGGTCCTTGTCCGTTGCTGCTGGCGGCCGCGCGTTCTAAAGGCCGAGGCTCTGCCAGATATTGTCGACCCGTTTTTTGACATCCACCGGCATTTCAATCGGCCTGCCCCAGACACGGCTGGTTTCGCCCGGCCATTTGTTCGTGGCATCCATGCCCATTTTGCTGCCGAGGCCGCTGACCGGCGAGGCAAAATCCAGATAATCGATCGGTGTGTTATCCACCAGCAAGGTGTCGCGCACGGGGTCGACACGCGTTGTCATGGCCCAGATCACTTCCTGCCAGACACGGATATCGACATCGTCATCGACCACAATGATGAATTTGGTATACATGAACTGGCGCAGGAAACTCCAGATACCGAACATGATGCGTTTGGCGTGGCCGGGGTAGGATTTTTTGATCTGAACCACCGCCATGCGGTAACTGCAACCTTCGGGGGGCAGATAGAAATCGGTGATTTCCGGAAACTGTTTCTGCAAAAGAGGGATGAAAAGCTCGTTCAACGCCAGCCCCAGCACGGCCGGTTCGTCAGGTGGCTTGCCGGTGAAGGTCGAGTGATAAACCGGCTGGCGGCGCATCGTAATGCGGTCAATGGTGAGAACCGGAAACCACTCCTGCTCGTTGTAGTAGCCGGTGTGATCGCCATACGGGCCTTCAAGCGCGTGCTGATAGCCGCTGGCATGCGTGCAGTCGGGGTAGATATGCCCTTCCAGCACGATTTCCGCACAAGCAGGCACACGCAGTTCGCTGCCGATCGCTTTTGCCAGATCGGTGCGGCTGCCACGCAGCAGACCGGCAAACTGATATTCGGAAAGACTGTCGGGAACAGGCGTGACCGCACCCAGTATGGTGGCCGGGTCGGCACCCAGTGCCACCGCAACCGGATAAGGCTGCCCCGGATGAAGCGCGCCGAACTCGCGAAAATCGAGCGCGCCGCCCCTGTGCGGCAGCCAGCGCATGATGACCTTGTTGCGATCCAGCACCTGCTGGCGGTAGACGCCCAGATTCTGGCGTGCCTTGTGCGGGCCTTGGGTGATGACCAGCCCCCATGTTATCAGCGGCGCGACATCATCCGGCCAGCAGTGCTGGACAGGCAGGCGCGACAGATCGACATCCTGGCCTTCCCAGACAATTTCCTGACACGGCGCCGAGCGCACCTCCTTGGGCGACATGCTCCACAGCGACTTCATCATGGCCCCGAGACCGAGCATTTCCTTGAAGCCTTTCGGCGGTTCGGGCTCCTTCAGCATGCCGAGCAGGTGGCCGAATTGCCGCAGTTCGGCGATATCGTTCACGCCCATGCCGAGCGCGATCCGGCGCGTCGTGCCGAACAGATTGGCAAGTACGGGAATCCGGTTTCCGGCTGGATTTTCAAACAGTAGCGCCGGCCCGCCCATGCGCAAGGTGCGGTCGCAGATCTCCGTCATTTCCAGATGCGGTGATACAGCAGCGCCTATACGTTTGAGCTCGCCCAGTTTTTCCAGTTGGGCGATGAACTCACGGAGGTCGCGGTAGGCCATATCAGGAATTTTTCATGCCGGTCTGTTTGCCGGGCAGACCGTTCCAGCGCATGGCCTGCGGTTGAGGTATTTCCAGCAGGTCGATGATGCGGCTGACCGTGTGGTTGATGATTTCGGCAAGCGTTTGCGGGCGCTGGTAGAAGGCAGGCGCGGGCGGGTAAATAATGCCGCCCATTTCCGTGACGCTGGTCATGTTGCGCAGGTGGGCCAGGTTCAACGGCGCCTCGCGCGTCAGCAGAATCAGGCGCCGGCGCTCTTTCAGCATGACATCGGCTGCGCGGGTGATCAGATTATCCGAGAGGCCGTGCGCCACTGCCGCCAGCGTCCGCATCGAGCAGGGCGCAATCACCATGCCGCAGGACTGGAAGGAGCCGCTGGCGATGGAGGCGCCGATATCGTGGTTGTCATGCACGACATCGGCCAGCGCCTCGAATGCCTGCATTTCCATATCCAGTTCGTGCTGCAGGTTCAGTCTGCCGGCAGCGGATATCACCAGATGTGTTTCCAGTCCGGGCATGTCCCGCAGCATTTGTAACAGGCGCAGGGCATAACAGGCGCCCGAGGCGCCGGTGACGGCGACAGTGAGGCGCCCGGCAGACGCCGCCGGCTCAGCCGGATTGCTGCACGGGCCGGGCATCATCTTCGCTGTTTCTGTCGTCACCGCTTTGCAGTTGACGGGCTTTGGCAGCCACTTCGGCGCAGATCACGTCGGCCTGTTCCTGATCGAAATCGGTGTGGTATTTTTTCTTGACGCCCAGCTCGCTTAGCTGGAAATGATGGTCGGCAACAAGACCATGCTGCTCCAGGCAGCTCAGGGTGCAATTGAGCGGACAACCATCGAGCGCGATGATGGGCCGTCCGGAGCTGGCGATATTGACCAGATGCGGAACGTTGCCGCCGACGCCGGAGATGCAGGACATTTCGGCTGTCTTTTCGCGGTCCAGCTTGAGCGCAATGTAATTGGCCGCCTGCGCGGCGCTGGAACAACCGGAACAGGCGTATACCAGAGGCAGCGTTCTGTAATCAAAGCGTTGGGTCATGAGAAACCTCCATATGTTGTTCGATATGAGCTTATTGTGTCTTTATCCATGGCATCAGCCTTGCGGGTAAGAATCCGGGCAAAAGGAGTTTTGAAAGGTCGATGGCATCCAGGGTGTTTTTTGCAATCAGCCCCAGTTCGGTATCGCCTTCAATTACCAGACGGCGGCTGAAGAAGAGCGAGTCCGGGTCTTCGCGGCGGCTGGCAAGCTTGATGAAATCATGCGCCGAGGCGGAAATGCTGAGGTCCGGCCGCATGTGCCCCGGTGCCGGCCGGAATCCGCGCTCATCCAGAATCAAACGGAACTGCAGGCCGGCATCACGTACCAGTATGGATATGCGCTTGCCATAGAGTGGTGACAGGTTTTGGTATTCAGGCTTGCGCAAGAGCAAGGCGTTGAGCAACTTTGCCAGCACGAACGACGGAGGTGTCGCCGGCAGGCGGGTTATTGCCTTGGCCGCCAGTGACGGAAACGGGAAATTTCTGTTGATCATGATCGTCTGCTCACTTGATTGAACCGGCCGAATATTCGATACCGGCCCTGCCGTGCCAATAGCCGTCGCAGGGCGCTTCCGGCAATAGCGGCCGGATTTCCGCCAATGCCTCGTCGCTGTCGCTGTTGCCGTTCAGCCGCGCGTGAAAGATTCTCGCAACCGTGCCGGTATTCTCGGGTTGCGGGCTGATGCGCAGCACATCAGCCAGGCCGGACAGGTTTCCGGTTTCTGCCAGCAGGTTGTAGACCCTGGCCGATTGCGTCTGCGTGCCGTTCAGCGCCAGAAAATCCTCGCCTTCGCGCGTTTTCAATGGCAGGCCGTAAGGCGCATCCATGCAAAGAAACTGACAGTTGTCCTTGGGCAGATTGTGGTGGCGCGCGGTAAAGCACCTTGCCGAAAAGGCCAGCGGCAATCGTCCGTAAGCGAATACCTCCGTTTCAATCTCCGGCAAATCCGGCTGCAGCAGTTCCTCCAGCATCTGCCGCGACATTTCCACCGGCATCACCCAGCGCATGGCCCCCGCCTGCATGAGCACTGCCAGCGTATGCCGGTTGTAGATGTTGATGTGCGGCCCGGCGACGAACGGCATGCCGGCGGCGAGCCTGACGGCAGCCATGTCGTTGGCCTCGATGCGGAACAGGCCGTTGCCGGCAAGGCGGCGCAGGGTTTTCAGGTCCGATTCGGATTCGATCAGTGCCTGGGTGGAAAGCACGACTTCCTTTCCGGATTGCGCCAGCATTTTTGCAGTATCCAGCCAGTCGCCGGTTCTGAAAGTGTGGCGGCGCGAGCATACGGTTTCGCCCAGATAGACGATATCCACGGGCCATGTCGCAGCTTCGGCATAGAATTCGAGCAGCTTTTCGCGTGACCAGTAATAAAGCACGGGACCGAGAGAGAGTTTCATGGTCATTTCCACGGCCTGTGGTAGGCCCCCAGCGTGTGTTGTTGTCCTTCCGCCACGCCGTCCAGCTGTGCCGTCCATTGCGGCTGCACGGCAAAGTCCCTGCCCTTGCGTTTTGCCGAATCGATGGCCGCGCGCCACACCTTGGTGACTTGCGCGACATAGGCCGGGCTGCGCTGACGCCCTTCGATCTTGACTGCGGCGATGCCCATGTCCAGCATTTCCGGCAACAGCTCCAGCGTGTTGAGGCTGGTCGGCTCTTCCAGCGCGTAATAGGTTTCGTCGTTGACCTCGAAACGCCCTTTGCACAAGGTCGGATATCCGGCTTTTTCATCCGCCGCATAGCGGTCGAGCAGTATGTTGTTCAGGCGCGATTCAAGCCCTTGCGCGGTTTGCGTCCATTTCACCGCTTTGGCCGGCGAGCAGACGCCGGCCGTGTTGGGCGATTCGCCGGTCGCATAGGAAGACAACACGCAACGCCCCTCAACCATGACGCAGAGCCCGCCGAAACCGAACAGCTCGATTTCAACCGGGGTGTTTTTCACCACCTGTTCCACCTGTGCCAGCGAGAGCACGCGCGGCAGCACGGCGCGCTGTATGCCGAAGTGTTCGTGATAGTAGTTGATGGCCTCGTAATTGGTGGCCGACCCCTGTACCGACAGATGCAGGCGCATGTTGGGGTAGGTGGTGCAGGCGTAGCGCATCAATCCCGGGTCTGCCAGGATGACGGCATCGATGCCGGCTTCAGCTGCCTGATCCACCGCTTGCTGCCAGCGCCCCCATGTGGCGGTCTGCGGATAGGTGTTGAGCGCCAGCAGTACCTTGCGCTGCCTGGCATGGGCATAGCGCACGCCTTCCAGGGTGGCCGCCGGATCAAAGTTGAGGCCCGGAAACGCGCGCGCATTGGTGTTATCGCGAAACCCCATGTAAACCGCATCGGCGCCATGGTCAATAGCGGTTTTCAGCGCCGGCAGATTACCGGCCGGGCATATCAGTTCAAGCGACATGTTGCATCCGATCGATCATGAACGGCTTGCCGGCACGGTTGCCCTGACAGGAATTCCGCTGGCGCAATTCCTGTTCTATGCCGTTCAGCACATTCCATTTTTCCGCGCACCACATGGGCGCCAGCAGAATATCGCGCGAGGCGGTGGCCGTAACCCGGTGAAAGACGATATCGGCAGGCGTGCGCTCGATCAGGTCGGCGGCAATGCGGATATAGTCGGGCCTGGACAGGGGCAGGTAACCGCCGCGCCGCCACTGGTAGGCGAGCATGGTGTGCTTGACTACGTGCAAGGGGTGCAGCTTGAGCCCGTCGGTGCCGGTATCGAGCACCGCGTCCAGCGTTGCGTGATAGTGTTGCTCGCCTTCACCGGGCAGGCCGATGATCAGGTGCGTGCACAAGGGGATGCCACGTTCGCGCGCGGCCACTGCGGTATCCCTGTATTCGGCAAACGTATGGCCGCGGTTCACTCTGGCCAGAGTTTCGTCAAACGCCGATTGCAGGCCGAGTTCCAGCCAGACTTCATGGCCTTCGCGGCGGATGCTGTCGAGCAGGTCCAGCACTTGCGGCGACACGCAATCCGGTCTGGTGCCGACCGCCAGGCCGATCACTCCCGGCTGTTTCAGGGCGTTGCGATACATCGCCTGCAGTTCTTCGATGTCCGCGTAAGTGTTGGTGTAGGCCTGGAAATAGGCGATGAAACGCTTGGCGCCGGTGCGTCTGGCGATTTTGACGCGAGCCCCCTCGATTTGCTCGGCCAGATTCTGCGGCGTACCGGCCGCCGGGCTGAAAGAAGCGTTGTTGCAGAACGTACAGCCCCCCGTCC
>JBEDHT010000267.1:0-3029 GCA_041174025.1 Pseudomonadota bacterium | reverse complement strand
TCGATGGCAGTGAGCGCCGCCAGCTGCTGGACCGCAAATTGGATCAGGTTTACCGGGGTCTGCCTTATCGTGCCGCTCAGCATCTGTATCGCCAGAGCGAAGGCCGGCGCGATGATGTTTTTCTTTTTTGCGCCTTCAACAACCCGGCGTTCCTGCAACCCTGGCTGCAACGGATTCAAGCACAGCAGTCGCTGCTGGCTGGCATTTACGCACTGCCCATGTTGAGCCGCTCGCTATTGCCAACGCATGGTCTGCACTGTCCGCATCTGCTTTTTGGCGAATCCTTGAGCAGCGGTTTCAGACAGACGTATTTCGATCATGGTCACATGCGCTTCAGCCGTCTTGTGCCAGCCCGGCATGCGAGGCAAAGCATGACGGAAACAGATGATGCGGCCGAGATGGAAAAAACTGCTGCTTACCTCAGCAACCAGCGATATCTGGACAGCGCAGCCGAGCTGCAACATGTTGTCGTGCGTCGCCAGCACGTGCCAGACAGCTCTGCCGCTGACGATCATGCACGGCTGGCAAAACGCTACAAACTGGATCAGCAGGCACTGCAGCACTATCCCGAGCTGATGCACATGCATTTATTGGCCAGCGGGCCGCGGCCGGTCAATCTGGCGCCTGCCACAGCCACCGCAAATTATCGCTGCCGGCGCAGGATATGGATGATTCATTCTGCGACATTGCTGATCATGCTGGCCGGTATTTTCTTGTCACGATTACTGTTTGATGGCGCGGCCGCCCATGAGGCAAAAACCCGACAAATTGCAGCGGCTGCTGCCCGGCAGGAGGCGCTGTTGCGGCAAACCACCGGCAACTTGCCGTTGATACTTGATGCGCAGGCTTTGCAGCAGCTTACGCTGTTGCAAAGTGCGTTGAAGCTGACTGCGGAATTGCCGGAGGTTGCCATCGGCACGATGGCAGAGGCGCTTGCAGGCTGTTCCGGAATTCGATTGCTGCATCTTGGCTGGCATTGGCCCCCCGATGGCAGGGCAGATAATGCCTTGACGCCATCGCCGGAGCTGTCTGCTTCCATGCTGGAGGTCAGCGCGGAAGCCGGTCTTTCCAGTGGCGATGCACAGATGGCCGAAGCCGGCATTCGATGTTTTGCCGCGAAGCTTGAAGCCGACCGCCGGGTTGAGCAGGTGGTTTTTCTGCAAAAACCGGCAAGTGCGGATGCGCAAAGTCAATCGCAGGCGCTGGATGAGAATCACCGGCCGGCCTCTTTCCTGCCATTCAAACTCGGCATCAGGCTCAGGATGGCAGATGCATGAGAATGGCTGACACAGAATGGCGCAAGCTGCGGGGACCTTTTTTGCTGCTGGCTGCAGCAGTGCTTGCGATGGTCTTGCTGGTGTATGCGCGTTATCAGCATGAAAGCATTGCGGCCAATCAATTGCAGCAACAGACCAAACGCCTTGATCTTGCCGTCCGCCGGTATCAGGATGCAGAGCGGCAGCGCGCCGCAATGGCAGGACTTCATACGCTGATTCAGCGTTTGCGCGTAACGCCCGGCGAAATCAATACCATGTGGATGCAGTGCATGAAAGTGCTTGAGGCAGATCACGGCGACCTCGGTATCCGCTTCAGCCCTGCTGTTGCAATGCCCGCGCCACTTATTGCCGATATGCAGGGCAGCGCATTTCAGCTTGATCGGTCGGTCATGAAATTAAGCCTGGTAGTTTCACACGAGCGGGAACTGCTTTCCCTGCTGCAAACCATGCGCGAGGCAGTCACAACGCCGTTTTTGCTGCGCGCATGCGAGATTCAGCGCAACCAGCCGGTTTTGCATGACGGCAACAGCCATCTCTACGTTGCCTGCGAACTGGACTGGATTACCCTTGCGCCATCCGAACAAGACAAAGCGTCATCCAGATGAGATATCAGTCCGGAATGGCGTTGCTGGCAATGTTGGCGATGGTGATATTTGCCGTTGCCGGGGTTTTTGTCCTGTTCGCGGGCAGCAGCCCGGGTCAGGCACGTAGCGATAAAACTGCGGCGGCACTGGCTGTAGCGCAGGCGGCATTGGTCGGCCAAATTGCCAGAAGCCCGGATGTGACCGCACTGGCCCGTTTGCCCAATCCCGATTTGCGTGTGAACGCGGTGTTTGCCGAAGGTTCACAGTCCGGCTCGGCGGGCGCCCGTAACGCCAGCCTGCTCGGCAAACTGCCCTGGCGCAGTCTGGGGTTGTCGTCGCTCAAGGATGGCGATGGCGAGTGTCTGTGGTATGTGGTCTCCGGCAGATTTAAAAGCAATCCGCAAAGTCTGGATGCTTTCAACTGGGATACGCCGGGCCAGCTTGACCTGATGCGGGAAGACGGCACGATGTTGCAAAGCGGACTGGCGGCGCTGCTGATTTCTCCCGGCGTGCCTCTGGACGGACAAAACCGCGCCACCAACGATGCAGGCTTGCGCGAATGCGGCGGCAATTACGACGCCAGAAATTATCTGGACAGTTTTCATGCCGCTGATGCGATTGGCGACCAGCTCAATTATTTTCCCGGCAGTACCAATCATCGTCAGGCAAGTGATGCCGCGAACAAGACTTTTGTAATGGCCGCGAATGCCCGCTACAACGACCGCTTTCTGTTCATCACGGTGGATGAATTATTCAGGCCCATCATACGGCGTGCTGACTTTGCCGCACAGGTGAACGCACTGACCAGCGACACCACGTTTCTTGCATACCTGGCAACCGTCAGCATCAGCGGCAGCAAGGGTACGGATGCCATCGATTGCGCACAAGCGCCCCACCCGGCTTTTTGCCAGCACTGGCGCGAGATGCTGCTGCTTACCGCCTTGCCGGCGCCAGCCAGCGTGATGGTGGACGGTAGCCCGACCGAGACCGCTTGCGCGCGCGTACTGATTTTTTCCGGTAGCCGGGCTCCGCAACAGCAAAGAAAGACGGAGACTGACAAATCGCGCCCGGAAAATTATCTGGAAGGGCAAAATCTTGCGGCATTTTCGCTGCCGGTCGCACGTAATGCCGGATTTGCCGGAATGTCCGGTTTTTCTGCGCAGAATCC
>JBEDHT010000266.1:0-5559 GCA_041174025.1 Pseudomonadota bacterium | reverse complement strand
ACGTGATCCTCGATTGCAGCCCGACAGTTGGGGTTTTGACACTGGGCGCGATCTTCGCGGCCGATCTGGTGTTGATTCCGATATCCTCGGACTTCATGGCGTTGCAAGCAGCAAAAAAGGTCGAAAAAACGCTGCAAGCCCTGGAAATATTTTTAAAGAAACGTGCACCCAGACGTTATTTATTAACGCGCTTCGACCGTCGTCGCGGCATGACGGTCAATGTGAAACTGGAAGCGGATGTACTGTTCGACGAAGAATTGTTGAGGACTGTCATACCGCTCGATGTTGCACTGGCGGAGAGTCCTGCTGATAAGCAACACATTTACCAAAAAAACAGCACCGGTAAAGGTGCGAAAGCATATGAGGCGCTACTTGATGAACTTGAGAGAAATCAACTGATCGCATCAAAAAACCAGGCGCTGTATCAGTCAGCAGCTACATCAGATAGGAGCTGCAGTAGATAAGATTGAATGAAAAGTTTATCTACTGCAGCCTCAAATCGAAACGCTTCAACCCGGTTGCGGTCAAGATTCCAGTGCAATCCAGCATGGAAAAGAATCAAGCCAGGCAATCGCAGTGGGTTGCCATCCCCCAAAGCCCAGTCATTCAAGGTTTTTGGCGCCCTTCATGATCAGGCACGGGTTTATGTTGTCACAACCAAAACGCCTGCCTAATATGTCTGGTGCATGATCGCCGGCCAAGATTAATGAATCGTTCAGATTGTTATCAGGAGCTGTGATGCAAGACTACAAAAAAGATGATCGTTTTTTGTTTCCGGTCAAGAAAAAACGCTCAATCCCTTGGATAAAGATTATGACGGGTGTGATTGTGGTCACGATCATTGTATTGATCGTCTCCTTCTTGAGGTCTGAACCTGAACCTGTCAGTGTTGAAATCGAATTGCCGAAGCAGAATTAAGCCCGAGCCTGACCGCCATACTTCATGGAAATCCTTAGCCGTCATTCATGATGGCGCATAGAGCCTGGCTTGCAGCGATTGGTATGATGTGAATCGTCAACTGATTGAACATTTCATCAAACCTTACAGGAGAATCACCATGTGGACCAAGCCAGCTGCTACTGAAATGCGTTTCGGTTTCGAAGTCACCATGTACGTTTGCAACCGCTAATCCGGTTTAAACAAACGCACCAAGAAAATGGCACCTCAGGGTGCCATTTTTGTTGATGACGTATTATTCGCTCACCAGAGCGGAGATGCCGCCTTCGTAATAAGGTTCTGAGAACAATACCTTCTGCGCACGCTCTTCGGTAATGGTGATACAGGCACCAATCATATCGACCTTGTCTGACATCAAAGCCGGAATCATCGCACCGAAATCCATATTCACAACTTCAAGCCGCCGATTCAGCTTTTTCGCCACACGTGCAGCGATCTCGACATCCAGCCCGACCACCTGTCGTGAGGCATCAACAAACGAGAAAGGCTCCGTCACGGCCGCAGTACCAAAACGCAGCACGCCCTCGCTACCCCCTTCGATCACAGGCATCGGAGCCGGCGCCCCCGCCGCAGGCAGCCAGCGCCGCAACATCTCGTCATAGGTGCCATCGCTCTTGATTTCTGCCACAACGCTGTCGATGGCCTCCTTCAACGCAATATCACCTTGCCTGACGGCGTAGCCATAATTGTCGGTAGTGATTTTTTCCGGCAGCACTCTTAATCCGGGATTCTTGGCCGCAATATTGCGCAAAATGGGTTCGTCGTAGGCTGCCGCGTCTGCCTTGCCCGCTTTCACTGCCATGGCGGAATCAAGCACCGTATTGAAATACTGGAACTTCGCATCCGGAAAAACAGACAAGACCAGCTGATCAGCCACCGTGCCAGTAGGAATCGCAAATTCCTTGCCCGAAAGCTGACTGAAATCGTTAATCTTCTCGCGCTCTCCGCAACCACTGAGCAATGTCAGCATCAGAACGGCCGCCAGCAAGCTTGTTATTTTGTATGCCCGCATTTTTTTGAACCCCTTTTGATGATTTTTAAAGTGAACTGCATTTTAACCATACACATGCTTATCAGCATCCAGATGCGAGCGCGTCACCCGTTCGTGTCTTGAACACGTGATGCGTGTCTGAAAATTGACTTCTGAATTCTAACTATCATTTCTATTGATTTGATTATTTATATTAAATTTTTCCTCAGACCGCAGGCGCTACAAAACAGGCAAATATCAATGTATGCATATTGACTACATTTCTATATTTATGGAAATATAGAACCATGGATACGAAACAAGCCGTTACCGCCCTCGCCTGCCTCGCTCAGGAAGCACGTCTGGAAATCTTCAGGCTGCTGGTACAGACCAGCCCGGCCGGTCTCGCTGCCGGTGAAATAGCACTCAAACTGAACATGCCATCCAGCACACTTTCCTTCCACCTGAAGGAACTGTCCCATGCCGGGTTGGTGAAATCATCGCAATCCGGGCGTTTCGTCTATTACTCAACGGATTTCAGCACCATGAACGCGCTGATGGCATTCCTTACAGAAAACTGCTGTGGCGGCAAGCAAGATTGCTGCCCTCCGGCTGAGGCAGCCGGGGAAGAAAAATGAATAAGGCCCCAATCAGTGCTTTCGAACGCAATTTGAGCTGGTGGGTACTGGCCTGCATCGTCATCGGCATCAGCCTCGGTAAGCTGGTGCCTGAATTGTTTCAGTCGATTGCTCGCCTGCAGATTGCCGAGGTGAATCTGGTGGTCGCAGTGCTGATCTGGCTGATGATTACGCCGATGCTGCTGAAAGTGGATTTCTCGCGCATGGCCGAAGTAGCGCAGCATGGCAAAGGCATCGGCGTCACGCTGTTGGTGAACTGGCTGGTCAAGCCCTTCTCGATGGCCTTGCTGGCCTGGCTGTTCATCCGTCATCTGTTCGCTCCCTGGCTGCCGCCTGAACAGATCGACAGTTACATTGCCGGCCTCATTCTGCTGGCTGCGGCTCCCTGCACGGCCATGGTGTTCGTCTGGAGCAATCTGTGCAACGGCGATGCAAAATTCACCTTGTCGCAGGTGGCGATCAACGACGTCATCATGCTGTTTGCCTTCGCGCCCATCGTCGCCCTCTTGCTCGGGCTTTCCAGCATTACGGTGCCGTGGGACACATTGGCACTTTCGGTGCTGCTGTTCATCGTGGTGCCGGTCGTCATCAGCCAGCTCTGGCGGCACCATCTGCATGGCAATGCAGCAAGGCTGAGCACCACGCTTGCACGCATTCAGCCGGTTTCCATCGGCGCGTTGCTGGTAACGCTGGTGCTGCTGTTTGCTTTTCAGGGCGAGCAGATCATCGCGCAACCGCTGATCATCCTGCTGTTGGCCGTGCCCATCCTGATTCAGGTCTATTTCAACTCCGGCCTGGCTTATCTGCTCAACCGCAAACTTGGCGTTGCGCACTGCGCGGCCGGGCCATCGGCACTGATCGGCGCATCCAATTTCTTCGAGCTGGCAGTCGCCACGGCGATTGCGCTGTTCGGCTTCAATTCCGGTGCAGCGCTCGCCACCGTGGTCGGCGTGCTGATCGAAGTGCCGGTGATGCTGACGGTGGTCAATATCGTCAACCGCACAAAACCCTGGTACGAAAAACGGAAGGACATGGCTTGAACGTACTGTTTTTATGCACCGGCAACTCCTGCCGTTCAATTCTGGCCGAAGCCACTTTCAATGCGCTGGCACCCCAGGGCTGGCATGCAGTCAGCGCCGGCAGCCAGCCCACAGGCACAGTGCATCCGCGCTCGCTGGCATTGCTGGCACGCGAAGGCATTTCCAGTGCAGGCTGTCACAGCAAATCGTGGCACGATCTTGCCGTAACGCCGGATATCGTCATCACCGTTTGCGGCAACGCCGCCGGCGAAACCTGCCCTGCCTATCTTGGCCAAGCCATCCGCGCGCACTGGGGCGTCGAAGACCCGGCGCAGGCCTCCGGCAGCGATGCCGAAATAGATGCAGCGTTCATGCAGGCTTACCGCAAGCTGCGCGAACGCATTGAAGCCTTTCTGGCATTACCGCTAGACCAGCTCGCTAAGGACAAAACGCTGCTAGCAGAGAAGCTGATCGACATCGGCAGGCGCTAACACCGCAAAGCCTGTGACATCTCGAAACGAAAAATGAGCATGCCTGGTCGTGTTCGCCGTTACCAAGCGGCAAACTAAATAACAAGTGCTCTTGCCTGGCGATAGTGCAGGCCATTCAGCATCACATCCATTCCGCCCAGACGGATGCCAAGCAATCTGAACAGCGGATCGAGAAGCACCCGGCCTATTTCGCCCAGAAGTGGGCTGATCACCGTCGAAACGACTGTGTTAACCAAACCCAGATTGACTATGCTCAACACCGTGACACTGATCGCACCGGGCTGACTCAGGGTGTTTTGCAGGCTGTTGCCGAGAGGGCTCGCCACGCTCATGACTTGCGGCAAGTGTGTGGAAACAGGATGCTCGACCTCAAATTCGAGCACCTGCGAACCTGACGGTTGCAAAGGTAAATTCATTGAAATATCGGCTATTGGAATACTGGGCACCAGTGGCAAGCTGAGCGTGCTGATGCGCGCAGGGTCGGTGGATCCGGTTCTTGTCAGCGTAATGGCGGCCAGGCCCGGGTAAGCCTCGATACCGACCTCTGTCAGGTCATCACCCACATTGATGCTGCGCAAATCCGCCCGGCCCTGTGCCACCTCAACGTTGAGTGACAGATCGATTCTCGCCAGCAAAGGAATGCTGACAAGCACGGGCACACGCGCCCTCACTTGGGCTGTTCGCATGGTAGTGCAAACAGTGCCATCCTCACCGGATGCAGGCCCGATGACCATCTGAGGTGGCTCCTCGACGATTACGATCGCATTGATGCTCGTAATTCCGGATACATTGACGCCAAGCGGAAGCGTCATTGCGTTTGCTCCATGTGCGATCATTGCGCTGGTAGTAATCAATCCGAGCGCATTCAGGGCAGTGGTTGCTGCCGCGTTTTCATCCGGCGTGGTGACGGCAACTACATCTCTCAGCCTGATACTGACATTCCTGATAGAGGCACCTGCAATCGCCTCCATGGCTGCCACTGCCTGAATATCGGCTGCTCCGCTCTGGCTGGCAGCATCAGCATAAAGCTGCAAGAGATCGCCGAGAAGTATTTGACTGTCAAGCAACTCCCGGTAGGTGCCAGCCTGCTGCGACACTTCCAGCATATCCTGCAGATTGACATGGGTTCCGGCGATATTACGATAAGTCAGAACGCCAAGATTCAGACTGGAACCCAACATTTGCCCCAGCAATCCATTGAGCAGCGTCGAATCCTCACTGTTCAATTCGACAGCAAAACTTCCTGCACCAAAACTGACGAGTGACGGGTCAGCCAGCGCGACAGCCTCAGCTGTCAGCGTGACTTGACCGGCAAATATGCCGCCTGCGATCAGGCTGGCCGGGACTTGCTGGGTCGCCCGCACAAAGACTGCTTCAGGCCCGCTGCCTGAACTGAACTGCCGTAGCCCTGCGGATGTTGCAACGCTACCAATATCAACCAGATTCGGGCTTGTGGACAAATTACCGGCATATCCATTCCTGGC
>JBEDHT010000265.1:0-6453 GCA_041174025.1 Pseudomonadota bacterium | reverse complement strand
CGGCTTGTCGTCCAGCGGCAGTGATTCGAACGCAAGCGGCGGCAAGTCCTGGCTGGCACGCTGATGGTTGGCGTTGTGCAGCGCCATATCGAGAATGGTCAGCGTGCGCAGGCCGAGAAAGTCGAATTTGACCAGCCCCACCGCTTCAACATCGTCCTTGTCGTACTGGCTCACCAGGCTCTCGCCGCCGGGCTGGCAATAAACCGGCGAAAAATCGGAGATCTTGCCGGGCGAAATCAGCACGCCGCCGGCATGCATGCCGACGTTGCGGGTAAGACCTTCGAGACTGAGCGCCAGTGCCATCAGCTCCTTGACCTCTTCCTCCTGCTCGTAGCGCTCTTTCAGCTGCGGCTCTTTCTCCAGCGCCTGCGGCAGGGTGATGCCGAGTTCATTGGGAATCAGCTTGGCGATGCCGTCGACGAAATTGAACGGCAGATCGAGTACGCGACCGACATCGCGGATGACCGCCTTGGCCGCCATGGTACCGAAAGTGGCGATCTGCGAAACCGCATCCAGCCCGTATTTGTGCTTGACGTAATCGATGACGCGATCGCGGCCTTCCTGACAGAAGTCGATATCGAAGTCCGGCATGGAAACGCGCTCGGGATTGAGGAAGCGCTCGAACAGCAGGTTGTAACGCAAAGGGTCAAGATCGGTGATGCCGAGGCTGTAAGCCACTACCGAACCGGCACCGGAACCACGGCCGGGGCCCACCGGCACGCCGTTGTTCTTGGCCCAGTTGATGAAATCGGCAACGATCAGAAAATAACCGGGGAAACCCATCTGCACGATGACGCCGACTTCGAATTCAAGCCGCGCCTGATATTCCGGCTCTTTTGCGGCACGCTGGGCGCTATCCGGGTAAAGCAGTTCCAGCCGCTTCGCCAACCCTGCGCGCGACTGCGCCATCAGGTAGTCTTCCAGGCTTTCGCCGTTCGGCGTGGGGAATTGCGGCAGATAGTTCTTGCCCAGCGTCAGGCTCAGATTGCAGCGTTTGGCGATCTCCACGCTGTTGGCGAGTGCGCTGGGGATATCGGCAAACAACGCCGCCATGTCTGCCTGCGTTTTGAAATACTGCTCCGGAGTGAAATGCTGCGGGCGGCGTTTGTCGGCCAGCACATAGCCCTCGGAAATGCAGACGCGCGCTTCGTGCGCCTTGAAACCGTCCGGCTCGATGAACTGCACCGGATGCGTGGCAACGACCGGCAGCGACGCATCGGCCGCCAGGGCGATTGCCCGGGCGATGTAGGTTTCCTGTTGCGGCTGCCCGGCGCGTTGCAGTTCCAGATAAAAACGGCCGGGAAACAATTGCCCCCATTGCGCCGCCAGCTTGCGTGCCAGGGTCAGATTGGACTGCAACAAAGCCTGACCGATATCCCCCGCCATCGCGCCGGAGAGCATGATCAGGCCTTCGGTACCGGATTCGTCCAGCCAGCCGCGCCTGATTTCAGGCCGTCCTCTGTACTGGTTGTGCAAGTAGGCGCGCGTCAGCAACCGGCACAGGCTGAGATAACCCGCATGCGACTGGCACAGCAGCAGCAGCCGGTAAGGCTGATCGCGGTTGCTTTCGTTCTCCAGCCAGAGATCGCAGCCGATGAGCGCCTTGATGCCGCTGGAACGTGCCGCCTTGTAGAATTTGATGGCACCGAACAGATTGCTGAGATCGGTCAGTGCCAGCGCAGGCATGCGGTCGGCCTTTGCGCGATCGACATAGTCATCGATGCGGACGGTGCCGTCGACGATTGAATATTCGCTGTGGCAGCGCAGGTGAATGAATGAAGGCTGATGCATATGAGCGGATTTTACCTGATTAGCCGCATGGAAGTAGCCGCTAACCGGCAGGGAATTTAACCGCCATCAACCGCATAACGTTCAGCAGCGGCGCGCTGCGGCATGCGTCCGGGGAATCCCCGGATCAGGCGGCGCCGGTCTGTGCGGCGTGGCCGGCGTTGCCGAGCTGGATATTGATCTCGGTCAGCAGGTCGTCATCCTGCACCGGCTTGCCGAGGAAGGCGTTGACGCCTAGTTCGCGCGCATGGGCCCGGTGTTTTTCAGCCGTGCGCGAGCTGATCATGATGATGGGGATATCCGCCGTCGCCTTGTCGCCGCGAATGTGGCGGGCGAATTCGAAACCGTCCATGCGCGGCATTTCGATGTCGAGCAGGATGATATCGGGCCGGTTTTCCTGCATGAGTTGCAAGGCATCCATGCCGTCCTTGGCGCTGACCACCAGATAAGCTTCGCGCTCCAGCGTGCGGCTCAGTACCTTGCGCATGGTGAGCGAATCATCGACCACCAGCACCACCGGTCTGGAAACTGCCGGTGCGTCTGCCGACACCATTCTGGTCTGGCTGACGACAATCATTTCGCGGTTCGCCATCAGCACCGGATTGACGATCAGCACGATCTTGCCGTCGCCGGTCACGGTGGCGCCGGTAATGCCGGGCACCCGCGCCAGCTGAACACCGATCGGCTTCATGACGACTTCCTGATTGCCGGCAATCTCGTCCACATGCAGCGCGATGCGGTTGGTACCGCTTCGCAGCAGCAGTACCGGCGTGTAGTTCTGCGGCTCCGGCTGCAGCTCGGCATCGCCGATCAGCCTGGCAAAATAATGCAGCGGGTAATCGCGGCCTGCCCACTGAACGGTTCCGGCGGCATTGGCCGCTGCCAGCTGATCAGGCTTCAGTTTCTGCAGCTGTTCAACCATGATGGACGGCACGGCATAGACATGCGTGCCGCTGCGCACCATGACGACTTGCGCAACGGTCAGCGTCACCGGCAGATAAATGCTGAATGTGGCTCCGCGCCCCGACGAATTGACCACCTCGATACGCCCGCCCAGCCCGACAATGTCGCCTCGCACGGCATCGAGACCGACGCCGCGGCCGGCAATCTGTGTCACATCGGCAGCGGTGGAAAATCCGGCTTCAAAAATGATGGAAAGCAGACTCTGCTCGGACACCTCCTGACCCGCTGCCAGCAAGCCGCTTTCGATGGCTTTTTCGCGCACACGGTCAAGATCGATACCGGCACCGTCATCGCTGACGGTAATGATGATTTCGTCGTTTTCACGCCTGACGGCAAGTTGAATGCTGCCGTTTTCGTCCTTGTGCTGTTTTTTGCGTTCGGCTGGCACTTCTATGCCGTGACCGACGGAGTTCCGCAGCAGGTGTTCGAGCGGCGCGCCTATCTTGTCCAGCACGCTGCGGTCGATCTCGACATGTTCGCCCTCGATCGTCAGGTCCACGGCTTTCTTCAGTTCCTGCGCCGTTTGCCGCACGATGCGGTGCATGCGCTCGGAAACCGTTGCGAACGGCACCATGCGCACATTCATCAGGCCGTATTGCAATTCGCGGTTCATGCGGCCCTGCTGCTGCAGCGCGGCATCGGTCTCATCGAGGTTGCCAAGCAGGCCGCTCTGGATGGTGGACACGTCATTGACGCTTTCCGCCATCATGCGCGTCAGTTCCTGCAAACGCGTAAAACGGTCGAATTCAAGCGGGTCGAAAGCCTCCTGGGTTTCCTGCAACAAGGTCATGCGCGATTGCATCTGGCTCTCGGTTTCGATTTCGAGTTCGCGCAGATAGCTGCGCAAACGCGCAACGCTTTCGGTCAGGTCCTGCGAAAGATGCTTGAAAGCCAGCATCTCACGCTCGATGCGCGAGCGCGCAATACTGATTTCACCGGCTTCGTTGATCAACCTGTCGAGCACGTCCGCCCGCAGTCTCAGCGATTGCGTGCGCCTGTCCTGCGTGCGTGCCGTGACCGTTGCTGCGGCTTCTTCCTGCAGCGGTTCCGCTGCAGTCAGCTGTTCGAGCGAAATACCGATGCTGTCGACATCGCGGAACATTTTGTCGAAATCGCCGGGCGTGACATTGCTTTGCGCCAACCCGGCAATGTGGTCTTCCAGATCATGAACGACGTCGCCGATGCCGGACTGGCCGGCCATGCGCGCACTGCCCTTGAGCGTGTGCAGTGCCCGTTGCAACGTTTCGGCATATTCGCCATCATGCGGCGCCTTGCGCCATGCACGTAGCGCGTTACCGATCTGCGGTACCAGCTCAAGCGCCTCTTCGGTAAAGATCGAGAGCAATTCCTGATCCGGCGGACTCGTCACCACGATGGAACCGGACATGTCTGCCGGGCTGAATTCTTCTTCGGCGGTTTCTTCGAGCGCTGGCGCTGTAGTTTCTGCTGACGCAGGGATTTCTGCTGACGCTTTAGTTTCTACCGCCGCCGTCTCCTCGACAGGCACGGCAGGTGGCGCTTGTTCCCCGGCCGCTGCCTGAGCCTTGGCCGGCGCTTTGTGCCGGGCCGGTACTTGCGGTGCAGTCAGGCCGGCCTTTTCTGTCGCTTTTTTCAGCGCCGTCAGCAGCCCGGCGGCACGTTTCGGCTCAGCATGCGCCTCCACCCTCACGACCATGTCGCCAAGCGCACTGATGACATTGCCGAGCAGTGCCATCGACTTCTCGTCCCATTCCGCTGCATGGGCGTCTACCCATGTCTCCAGCGCTCTGGCCAGATCGGCAATCGGTTTGAAGCCGGTTGCAGCGGCATTGCTGGCCAGGGTATGGGCGGAACGGATCAGGTTTTCGTTGCTGAACCCGGCCGGGTCAGCCTGCAAGCCGGCATATTCCTGTTGCAGGCTTTCAAGATGCTGCTTCGCTTCGCCGGTAAAAATATTGAACAGGGTGCGGCCGATTTTTCTGGTACCGCCAATCAAAACCTCGGCAGCTTCCGAAGCCGCTTTCTGACCCGCAGATTCCGCCTCCAGCGCTTCTGCCTGTGCTTGCCATTCGGCAATCGGCGGCTCGCACACGGAAGTTTCGGCAAGTTCCGCCACCCAGCCGGAAAAGGCTGCGCTGGCTTTTTCAACAAATGACAGCTGCCCTGCGCTCGGCAGCACATCCTGCTCGATGATCCGGTTCAGCAGCTTTTCGACGGCCCAGGCGATTTCACCCAGCGCATCCAGCCCCAGCGTCCTGCCGCTACCCTTGAGGGTGTGATAGCCGCGCCGCACCTCCGTCAGCGCCGCGCGGTCGGTGTTATTGACGCGCAGTGCCTGCAGGTTGTGCGCCAGTGCTGCCAGCACTTCTTCAGCTTCGCTGATGAAGGTTTCCAGTAATTCGGCATCAACCTGAGCGGGAATTGCCGCAACGGGCAATTCAGCCCCCGTATCTGACGCAGATTTGCTTGCTTGCACATCGCCATCCAGTGCTTCGCCAGCCGCTGCCTCTACTGCGGCTGTCTTGCCAACCGGCGCTTTGCCGACTTGCGTCTTGATGGCCTGTATTCTGCCGCCACGTGCCCTTCCGGCTTTGGGTTCGGCAGGTGGCGTTTCGGCGATTCTTGCGATGACATCGCCGATATCACCGGCATCGCCTGCGGCCTCGTCCGCAACCGGCCCTAACGGTAGTAAAGGTTCGGCATCAAGGCGCGCCAGCATGTCATCGAGCGCATGCAGCGACTCCTGCCGTATGCGCGGGAACTCATCGACAAAAAAGCCCAGCATGCTGAGGCTTTCAGCCAGTTGCTCAAACTGTTTCTGCGTGTTTTCCGGTGTCAGCGCGTCATTGGCATGAAAATGCCGTACCAGTGCGGCGGCCTTTGCGGTAATGGCTGCAGGCGCGGGCAGATCGAGCATGTCGAAAGCTGCGACAACCTGCTCCAGCGGTTTTTCTGCGGTTTGAAGCACTTCGCGCTCTGCCGGATTGCGGAAGAACGTGTCCAGCGTCAGCTCCACCAGCGACAAGGCGTCCTTGACCTGCCTTGCCACGGCAATCAGCGTGTTTTCATCCTGCTTGCCACTGGCACCTTGTCCGGCCGTCTGGCCGCTTGCTGCCTTCTGCAACCGCTGCACCTGCGCCTCAATCTTTTGGCCAACATCGGCACTGAGCACCGGCCGCTCGGCCAGCACGTCTTCAAGCAGGTTGAGCGCAGCCGCGACTTCAACCAGCAGTTGTTCTGGCTGCCGGTCAGCACCCTGCTGCATTGTGACGGTAATGCTGTGCAGCTTGTCCAGCAATGCAGTGAGCGCGGGTTGCTGCAGGATTCCGGATGTCGCAGCTGCGGAAGCAAGTTGCGCGGCCATGCCGGGCAGCTTGTCACGGTTGCCGCCAGCAACGGCGGGCCACGCATTACGCAACTCGCCCAGCATGGCTGCCAGCGTATCCAGCGTCCCGGCTTCATCCAGCGCAGATGTCATCGATAGCGGTTCGGCCGGCAGCAGCGCATTGAGCTCGAACAGTTCGCGGGCCTGTCCGATGCGTTCGCTGGCGGAATGGCTGCGGGCGATGTGAAACAGCATGTCCCGCATCAGGCTGCCGGTTGTCCTGGCTTTGCCGAGCGCAAGTTCGCGCAGCTGCTGGTCGAGCTTGCGGCACAGCAGCTTGAGCGCCGGCCGGTCGGTGGCGGATTCCTCTGCGAGCGCATCGACAAAGGCACCGGCAA
>JBEDHT010000264.1:0-7048 GCA_041174025.1 Pseudomonadota bacterium | reverse complement strand
AGGCTGATGCATGCATTGAATGCGCAGCAAGCCGACCTTGCCGTTGCCAAAACCGGTCATCAGGCACATCCGGTGTTCTGCCTGTGCCGCAGGGAACTGGCGCCGCATCTGGCTGCGTTTCTGCATGGCGGGGGCCGCAAGATCGATGCCTGGTATGCGACGCTGAAAGTGGTCGAGGTGCCGTTTGACGACGAAGCAGAAGCATTTGCCAATATCAACACGCTTGAGGAACTCAAGTCACTCGAACAGCAGCAAGGCTAAGCGGATGTCCAAGGAAACTCTGATCAAGAACAATACAATTATCAGCAATGTCCCTCTGCTGGGTTTTTGTGCTTATGGCAGCGGCATCGGCAAAACCACCCTGCTCACCAGCCTGATTCCGGTTCTGATCAGGCACGGCCTGCGCGTATCGGTGATCAAGCATGCGCATCACAGTTTCGATATCGATCACCCCGGCAAGGACAGTTATCGCCTGCGCGAGGCCGGGGCCGTGCAGATGCTGCTCGGCTCACGCCATCGCTGGGCGTTGATGACCGAACTGTCACGCATGCGCGAGCAGCAACCGGAGGAACCGGGACTCGCCGAATTGCTGCCGCATATCGACGCAAGCCTGGTCGATCTGATTCTGGTCGAAGGGTTCAAGCGCGAACCCATCCCCAAGATCGAGGTATACCGGCCAAACATCAACAAACCGCTGTTATCCAGCGAGGACGGCCACGTTATCGCAGTCGCCAGCGATGCTGCGGTGGATACCTCTCTGCCCGTGCTGAATCTCAACGACCCGGAAGAAATTGCAGTTTTCATCCTGCAATGGCTCAAATCCCGACACTGAGCCATTTCCCGGTGCTGAACAATTTACTGGCGCTGAACAATTTCAAAGAGAAACGACCATGAGTGAAAAATCCCTTTCAGACCTCATCAACAACCCGAGCTGCCTCGATGATTACGATCCCAATTCGATGCCGGTCGCGCAGGCGCGCAAATACATACGCGAATTTCTCGAACCGGTCACCACGGTGGAAGTGTTACCGATACGCAGCACGCTGGGCCGGGTGCTGGCGGAAGACATTCTCTCGCCTTGCAACGTGCCCATTCACGATAATTCGGCCATGGACGGCTACGCCTTCAACGCCGACGATCTCAACAGTAACGGCGAAACCAGCCTGAACATCATCGGCACTGCCTTTGCCGGCAAAGCGTTTGACGGGCGCATCGGCAAAGGCCAATGCGTGCGCATCATGACCGGCGCCGTGATGCCGCAAGGCGCTGACACCGTCGTCGTGCAGGAACGCGTGCAAGCCGACGGCGAGCATATCCGGTTTACTGACGGCCCCAAACGCGGCATGAACATGCGCTACGCAGGTGAGGATCTGCAACAGGGTCAGGTCGTGCTTCCGGCCGGCCATCTGATACGCGCTGCCGACCTCGGCCTGATCGCTTCGCTCGGGCTGGGCGAGCTCAAGGTCTATCGCAAGCTGCGCGTGGCATTCTTTTCGACCGGTGACGAACTGGCCAGCATCGGTCAGGCGCTGGAAGCCGGACAGGTGTACGACAGTAACCGTTATACGCTCTTCGGCATGCTGACGCGCATGGGCGTCGAGATCATCGACATGGGCGTGATGCGCGATGTGCCGGAATTGCTCGAACAGGCGCTGAAAGATGCTGCCGCCAGTGCAGACGTAATTCTGACCAGCGGTGGCGTGTCAGTCGGCGAAGCCGATTTCATGAAACAACTGCTGGAAAAACTCGGTCAAGTCGTATTCTGGAAAATCGCCATGAAGCCGGGCCGCCCGCTCGCCTATGGCAAAGTCGGCAATGCGCATTACTTCGGCCTGCCGGGCAACCCGGTGTCGGTCATGGTGACTTTTTACCAGTTCGTGCGTGAGGCACTGCTGGTGCTCATGGGACAACCGGACCCGGCACCGCAGCCGCTGCTCGATGTCGTCTGCACCGGAGAAATCCGCAAGCTGCCGGGCCGTACCGAGTTCCAGCGCGGCATTCTCTTTCCTGCTGAAAACGGAAGCTGGCAAGTGCGGCCAACCGGCAATCAGGGCTCAGGCATTCTGCGTTCAATGGCGGAAGCCAACTGCTTTATCGTACTGGATGAAAACACCGGCAATGTCGCGCCGGGAAATATCGTGAAAGTACAGATACTGGATGGATTAACTTGACCTGGATCAAGTCCCTGATCAAATCATGATTATCCGTATATTCCCTGCATAACTTTTGAATTATGCTCCGCGACACTTCACTTTAAAGTTGCAATCAGGGAATTCACATGTTCAAGAAAAACAAGATTTCGGTGGCTATCGCCTGTCTGCTGGGCACCAGCTTTTCAAGCATTGCAGCAGAACCAGAGACCACGGAAAACGTTATTACCTACACGCCTGCGATTGTCGTCACCGGTACCCGTATCGAGCAAAACAGCTTCGACTTGCCGATGTCGATCGATGCCGTTGACGGTGAAATCATTCGTGACGGCCAGTGGCAAGTCAATTTGTCAGAAACGGCCGCGAGAGTCCCCGGCGTTGTCGTCAACAACCGCAACAATCCTGCCCAGGACCTGGGTATCCAGATTCGCGGTTTCGGTGCACGCTCTGCTTTCGGCGTTCGCGGCGTCAGACTGTATCAGGACGGCATTCCCCTGACGATGCCGGACGGCCAGGGCCAGACCGGCACTTTCAACCTGGACACTGCCGCACGCGTAGAATATCTGCGCGGTCCTTTTTCTGCCCTTTACGGCAACTCATCCGGCGGGGTTGTTCAAATCTTCACCGAAGACGGCCCTGATCAACCAACGCTTTCCGGCGGGGTCAGCTTCGGCAGCTACGGTACCCATCGCGAGACCGTCACATACGGCGCCGACTATGACAACTTCAATATCGTCGTCAATGCCAACACCGTCAGATCAGACGGCTACCGCGACCATTCCGAGTTCAGACGCGACACTTATCACGCCAAAATCGGCATGCAACTGAACGAGGATACCAAACTCACCATCGTGGCAACGGCACTCGATCAGCCAGACAATGACGACCCGCAAGGCTTGACCAAGGCACTATATCGGGCGGACAGAAAACAGGTCAGCCAAGCCACCAAGGATTACAATACCCGCGTCAGCAAGAGTCAGGAACATATGGGCGCAACGCTTGATCACAAGCTGACTGAGAACGACACCCTGCGTTTCATGGCCTACTACGGCCAGCGCGACAACGAGCAGTTCCAGTCAGTGCCCATTTCCGCTCAGAGCAACCCCCAAAGTGGTGGTGGCGTGCAAACGATATCGCGCGAATTCGGCGGCATCGACCTGCGCTGGACCCACACCGGCAACCTCGCAGACAAGCCTTACAATTTCACGGTTGGCACCAACGTCGACCGCATGAGCGATGATCGCAAAGGATTTGAAAACTTTGTACGCACCAGCGGATCTTCGACCTCATGTGCCAACGAGTTTGTCACATGCGGCGTCAAAGGCAAACTGCGCCGCGACGAAGTCAACCGCCTGCGGGCTTTTGACCAATACGCTCAGGGCTCAATTGATCTTGACCCGCGCTGGAACCTGAATGTCGGCATCCGCCACAGCAAAATCAAGTTTGAAACTGACGATAAATACATCGTCGGCGCAAATCTGGATGACAGCGGCTCGGTGACTTATAGCGAAACTACGCCTGTTGCCGGAGTCATTTTCAAAGTCACTGACACGCTCAACTTCTATGCCAATGCGGGCGAAAGTTTCGAGACGCCGACATTTGTCGAGGCCGCCTACAAGGACACGACAGCAGGCGCTGGACTTAACACAGATTTGAAAGCAGCAACCAGCAAACAGTATGAAATTGGCGCCAAGTGGATGGCTGGACACTCGACGATTGTCAACGCGGCGCTGTTCAAAATCGACACGGACGATGAGATCGTAGTGCAAGCATCTGCCGGCGGACGCACCGTCTACACGAATGCGAAGGAAAGTGAACGCAAAGGCTTTGAATTATCCATCGACAGCAAATTTGCACACGGCCTTTCCGCTTACCTGGCTTACACCTATCTCGATGCAGAATTTACCAAGGACTTTATCTCGGGCGGCAACACAGTTCAGTCCGGCACTGACATTCCGGGTGTGTACAAACATACAGCCTTTGGTGAGATCGCCTGGAAACATTCCAGTGGATTTTCAACAGCCATCGAAGGACGTGCTTTCAGCAAGAGCTATGTTTCCTTCAATTCCGCAGACGGTGAAGCCAGTGGCTACGCTATTGCTTCATGGCGTGCCGGATTCAATCACAGCCTTGGAAAATGGAAGTTCAGCGAGTACTTGAGAGTGGAAAATATTTTCGATAAAGAATATGTTGGATCAATTCGTATTGGCGACTCTAACGGTAACTATTACGAAGCCGCTCCTACCCGTAACTGGCTGCTCGGTCTCAACGCCAGCTATCAGTTCTAAGATTTTCAGCTAACGTTCAAGGCGGTCTGCGACATTGTTCGCAGACCGCCTTTTTTGTGAATAATTGTTTCATTCCAGCCACTTGGATGAACGAACTTGTGTTCGATAACTGCGTCTTAATGTGGTAGATTCAAACAATCTTGAAACCCCATAACAACGGCCATGCCAGGGGCAATGCGCCAGACAAGGAGAGCGTCGTGTTTCAGTCCATATCGAGAAAAAGTTATCTGCTTCTGGCCGCTTTGATGTTGCCGTTAAGCGGCAATGCACTGGCTGAAGCCGATCCGAAAATCTGGCCGGTGATCAAGGAGGCGTTCTTCTCCAACCGCCCGATCGAAGAAGCGTCATTTATTCAATTGACCGCGCCCAAGCGTGCCGAAAGTGGCGCGCAGGTGCCTTTCAGTATCGCGCTGGATAACAGCCAGGGTGATGCCAAAGCCATCAAAAAAATCTATGTCATCGTCGATGCCAATCCTATCCAGCTGGCAGCCACCTACAATCTGACTGAAGCGTTGGGCAAATTCAACCTGTCGACCCGCATCCGTCTGGAAACCGATTCCTTTGTCCGCGCAGTGGGCGAAACCGCTGACGGCAAGCTCTACATGGCCGCGATTCCTATCCGCGCAGCAGGCGGTTGCGGTGGCATTATCGATGCGAATGAAGCTGAAGTTCGCGCAACTGCAGGCAAGATCAAGATGAATGTGGAGTCGCCGGTAAAATTCGGTGCTGCCACACCAGCCACTTTCATCATCAAACACCCGATGCGAACCGGTCTGCAGCGTGATCTGGTTTCGCAGGGTTTTCTGCCCGCATTCTTTATCAACAAAGCCACCTTCACTTACAACAGCAAGCCGGTGTTCGATGTTGATTTCAACGTCGGCACCAGTGAAGACCCTTATCTGAAATTCGATTTTGTACCGTCCGAACCGGGCACGCTTGAAGTCAGGGCAACGGATAACGAAGGCAAATCATTCAGTCATCACGTTGATGTGAAAGGTTAAAAAAAGGGGCTGTGAGCCCCTTTTTTGCCACGTAACGCTCGAATCAATGTAACGACATGCGCTTCATGGTGTCGTCCTTGTTGATGAATTTATGCTTCAGGGCGCCGGCAATGTGCAGAACAATCAAGAGCGCCAAGGCAACCGCCACCCATTGGTGCACACAAAGAAAAGCTTCGCGGATGGTGACGTTATCGAGGCCGGGCAGCACCGGGATGCCGAACCACTTGAGCCCGTATTTGCTGTATAGCGCCATGATCAGACCGCTTAGCGGCATCGCCACCATCAGCACATAAAGCGCCTTGTGGGTTGTATCTGCGAGTTTCTTTTCCCAGGACTTGAGCGAATCCAACAGCGCCGGTGGCTGATGGGTAAGACGCCAAAGCACACGGATGGCAATCAGAACCAGAATGGTTGCACCGATGGATTTATGCAGATTGAAGTAAAAGGTGCGCGGACTGACTTCTTCGGCCATGTGCCAGGTGTAGATGCCGAGATTGAAAAGATCGTAGCTGCTGGATTTCGCACCTTCTTTCGGCAACCCGCTCATGAACCAGCCGAGAGCAAACATGAAGATCAGGCCGATTGCGATCAGCCAATGCAGAACAATGGCGGTTTTGGTATATCGTGTAACAGAATTATTCATATTCAGGGAACCTCTGATTAATTATCCTGGCCGGACACCTGCAAACGCTTTATTGCCCGGTTGTTGAATGCATGCCCATATGCTCCCGGGCGTACAGCATTGTACAGTTATCGACGCCGGGAAGTTTTGCAAGTTCCGCAGATGATTTCGATTCAGCGCAACGGCGCTGAATCAATGCATAAGATCAATGCAAAAGAAAGGATGTGTCATGTTGCAATTTTTCATCGGACTGCTGGGCTTATTGATTGTCAGCGCACATCCGCAGGCCGAACCGCTCAAACTGGAAAAAGTGGCCGACGGCGTTTATGTCCATCACGGCGTGCATGAGGATCTGTCGGAAGGCTATCACGGCGACATCTGCAACATCGGCTTCATCATCGGCAGTAAAGGTGTTGCCGTGATCGATAGCGGCGGCACTTTCAAGGTAGGCCAGCGCTTCCGCGAAGCGATCGGCAAAGTCACCAGCCTGCCCGTGCTGTATGTCATCAACACCCACGTGCATCCTGACCACGTCTATGGCAACGCCGCATTCGCCGCCGATCAACCGCAGTTCGTCGGTCACGCCAAACTGGCCGATGCGATGGAGCGGCGCCGCGATGCTTATCAGAGAATGCATCAGGAATGGCTGGGCGACAGTTTTGCCGGTAGTGAGCTGATCAAACCGACCCTGTCGGTGGAGAAGCAACTGACACTGGATTTGGGCGATCGTCAGCTGACATTGACGGCCTATCCGGCGGCACACACCAATACCGATCTCACCGTTGCAGACAGCAAAACCAACACATTGTGGACTGGCGATCTGCTTTTCGTCGAACGCACGCCATCGATGGACGGTGATATCAAAGGCTGGATTGCCGCCACCCAATCGCTCGGCCAGCTCACACCCGCGCTGGTCATACCCGGTCACGGCCCGGTGGTCACAGACAGCCGCAAAGCACTGGCAGACCAGCAGCGCTATCTCACGAC
>JBEDHT010000263.1:0-9985 GCA_041174025.1 Pseudomonadota bacterium | reverse complement strand
CTCATCCCGTTTCTGCTGTTTCCGCTGTTGCGCCTGCTCAAGCTGTCAGTCGCCGACAGCGCTTCGATCGGCGCCCATTTCGGCTCGGTCAGCGTGGTGACTTTTGCGGTCGTCACTGCCGCGCTGATGCGCGCAGGCATTCCCTACGAAGAGCATGCCGCGCTCTGGGTGGCGGTGATGGAGGCGCCGGGGATCGTCGCCGGTGTGCTGATTGCCAAACTGTTCGCCGAAAAACAGCAGGGTAACGACAGCAGGCCGCAGTGGGGTGGTCTCGTGCATGACGTGTTCTTCGGCAAAAGCGTTCTGTTGCTGATCGGCGGCCTGGTCATCGGTTATATCGGCGGCGTTGAAGGCACGCAACCGATCAAGGCCTTGTTCGTCGATCCGTTCAAGGGCGTGCTGGCGCTCTTTCTGCTCGAACTCGGTCTTGTTGCCGGCGGGCATCTCGCGCTACTGCGGCAATACGGCCTGCGCGTGATCCTGATAGGTGTCAGCATACCGCCCGTGCTGGCGCTGGCCGGTATGGCTGTCGGCATGCTGCTTGAACTGTCGGCCGGCGGTGTTGCCGTGCTGGCGACGCTGGCAGCCAGCGCCAGTTATATCGCGGCGCCGACTGCCATGCGTATCGCGGTGCCGGAGGCCAATGCCGGTCTTTCGATCACCGTTGCGCTGGGTGTGGTGTTTCCGTTCAACATTGTGCTCGGCATCCCCATTTACATCGGCATGGCCAAATATTTTGCCGGCTGATGCGATTGACCCCTGAGGAGAAACCATGTCATTGAAAAAATTCCGTCGCGAGCTGCTGGTGATCATTGCCGAGGCGACACTGGAAAAAATGCTGGCTGAAGATGTCAAAAGACTGGGCGCACATGGCTACACCGTCACCGATGTGCGCGGCAGCGGTTCGCACGGGGTGCGCGAGGGTATCTGGGAAGCCGACCGCACCATACGCATGGAGATTCTCTGCGAATCCGCTGTGGCGAATGAAATCGCTACGGAGGTGATGACCAGATATTCCAGCAACTATGGGCTCAGCCTTTATTTTTCGGAAGTCGATGTGTTGCGTCCGGAGAAATACTGAAGCCGGATGACTGCCCGCATAAGCAAAAAGGCCCGGAATTTTCCGGGCCTTTTTTGTGCCTTGGTGAATTTCGGCTTCATGAACAGCGCCGCATGACCGGCCAGCCGGTCAGACCGAACGCGACAGCCGCAAAAATCAGTTGACGACGATCTTGGCCTTGGCGCGCAGGTCGCTCAGTACTTTTTCCAGCTGTTGCTGCTGAATCTGTTTCTGCAGACCATCCTTGACCTTGTCATAGGCTGGCGGTTGTGCAGTGCGGATATCCTCGAGCCGGATCACATGCCAGCCGAACTGGGTTTGTACCGGTGCTGCGGTCACGCCTCCCTTTTTGAGGCCGACAACGGCATCGCTGAAAGGCTTGACCATGCCGCCGGGTGAGAACCAGCCGAGATCACCGCCTTTGTCCTTGCTGCCGGGGTCGGTGGATTTTTCTTTCGCCAATTTGTCGAAATTGCCGCCTTTGCCAAGTTGGGCAATGATGTCCTTGGCTTCGGTTTCGGTGCCGACCAGAATGTGGCGCGCCTTGTATTCCTTGTCGCCCATATCGGCCTTGAGCTTTTCGTAGGCCGCCTTGGTGCTGGCTTCGCTCACCGGATTTTTCTTCATGTAGTCCTGCAGGTAGGTATTGACCAGCAGTTCACGGCGGCTGAGTTCTTCGCGCGCGAGGTAATCAGCCTGCTTGTCGAGGCCGAGACGTTGCGCTTCCTGATAGATCAGCTCGCTGCTGATCAGCTTGTTGACAATCATTTCCTTGACGTTGGCATCGACAGATTGGCCGCGTGCAGTGACATCCTTGCTGATGTGGTCATAGAGCGATTGCTTGATGGGCTTGCCGTTGACGGTGGCGACATTGTCTGCCGCCACAGCGGGCAATGACAGGCTTAGTGCCGTCAGCGCGACCAGCGTACTTTTAATCAATTGCATGGCGTATTCCTTGAGGGTTGGGTGGTTATGCTGCTTCGTCGCTGGCGAGCGCCCGGATGCTGATGGCGTGAATCTTTTGCGGCATCATGTCGGCAAGTGCTTGATAGACCAAGCGATGCCGCATTATCTGTGATTTGCCGCAAAATTGCGAGCTGACGATCAGCAGCTTGAAATGGCCGCCACCGGTATTGCCGCTGTGTCCTGCGTGGAATGCACTTTCATCTTCGAGTTCCAGCTGGCTGGGCGCCAGCACTGCCAGTCGCTGGCGGATTTCATCGGCGAGCGTCATCGGTCAATCCAGCTCGATATCAGGCAGCACGGGCAATGCGGGCAGCGTTTTGCGGAAAGGTTTGACCGTCACTCTGGTGTAGACGCCAGCCTTGACGAAAGGATCGGCCTCGGCCCAGGTTCTCGCGGCTTCGAGATTGGCGAAAGCAGCGATGATGAGGCTGCCGGAATAGCCCGCGCTACCGGGGTCGATACTGTCGATGGCAGGAAATGGCCCGGCCAGCAGCAATCTGGCCTCGTCCTGCAGTTGTTGCAGGCGTGCCAGATGCTCAGGTCGCGCAGCAATGCGCTTTTCCAGGCTGTCAGGGGTGTCTTCTGCAATGATTGCGTACCACATGGTGTGTTCCTCGGCTGCGGCTGGGGTTTATTCTTCGTCCTTGACGATGATGTATTTGCTGATCATCAGGCTTTGGCCGACGATGAAGGCGAACATCAGAATCATGGTGCCGAACAGCTTGAAATTGACCCAGACTTCGGTGGTGAAATTGTAGGCGACAAACAGGTTGAGGCAACCGAGGAAGAGAAAAAAGGCCGCCCATGCGCCGTTCAGCTTGTTCCATACCTGATCCGGCATGCTGATCTGTTTTTCCATCATGGTGCGGATCAGATTCTTCTTGAATACGATGCTGGCGACAGCCAAGCCCAGGCCGAACAGCCAGTAGAGCACGGTCGGTTTCCATTTGATGAAGGTTTCGTCATGCAGCAACAGCGTGGCGCCGCCGAATACGACGATGATGATGCCGCTGGCGATCAGCATGTTATCCACCTTGCCATGTCTGAACTTGACCCAGCCGATTTGTACGATGGTGGCGGCGATGGCGACTGCGGTGGCGACGTAGATGTCGTAGAACTTGAATGCCGCAAAAAACAGAATGACGGGAAAGAGGTCGAACAGAAACTTCATTTGATTATCCAGACTTGATGCTGTTGATTGGCCTGATGGCGGAACATCTTGCGATGTTTGATGCATGGTATTTTGCTATGATTCCGGCTCTGTCACAAGATTCCACTGCCTTGACGAATTATTCCCACATCGATCTGCACAGCCATTCGAATATTTCGGATGGACTTTTAACGCCGGCAGAACTGGTGCAGCACGCCGCTACGCACGGGCTCAAGGTGTTGGCGCTGACCGATCACGACGATGTCGCCGGGCTCGACGAGGCGCGCCAGGCTGCCGCCAGTCACGGGCTGCAGCTGATCAACGGCGTCGAGATATCCGTCACCTGGCGTCGCCGCACCCTGCATATCGTCGGTCTTGGCATCGATCCGGAATATCCGCCGTTGGTGGAGGGCCTGCGGCAGATTCGTGCCGGACGGCGGACCAGAGCCGAGGGTATGGCGGCCAGTTTGCAGAAGGCCGGCATAGAGGGCAGTCTCGAAGGCGCTTATCGTTATGCCAGAAAAGGCATCATCAGCCGCACGCATTTTGCCCGTTTCCTGATCGAGCAGGGCTATGCCAGCGAGATGCGCAAGGTGTTCAAACGTTATCTGGTCAAAGGCAAACCCGGCTACTTCGAGCACCACTGGGCCAGTCTTGAAGACGCGCTGGGCTGGATCGTCAATAGCGGCGGCACGGCAGTCATCGCGCATCCCGGCCGTTATGATCTGGGCCGGCCCAGCATGCTGGAGCTGATGGAAGAATTCCGCGCATTGGGCGGCAAGGCCATCGAAGTGGTGACAGGCAGTCACACAGAGGCGCAATATCAGGAGTTTGCCCGCCTGGCGAAACTGTTCGGACTGCAAGCCTCACAGGGTTCGGATTACCACGGACAAGGGCTGAGCTACATGGAAATGGGGCGCCTGCCGCCATTACCCGCCGGTTGCGTGCCGGTCTGGCAGGATTGGCCCGCGCTTGCTGCTGAACAGGGACAGCGCTGATGTCGCAATATTTCGTCATTCATCCGCAGGACCCTCAGCCCAGGCTGATAAATCAGGCGGTAGCCATTCTTAACAACGGCGGCGTCATCGCTTATCCGACCGATTCTACCTACGCGCTCGGCTGCGTTCTGGGCGACACGGATGCACAGAAGCGCATCCGCGACATTCGCGGCGTCGATGACAGGCACCATTTCACGCTGGTTTGCCGCAACCTGACCGAGATCGGCAACTATGCCCAGCTCAATAACAGCCAGTTCCGCCTGCTGAAGGCGAATACGCCGGGCCAATATACTTTTTTGCTCAAGGCGACGCGCGAAGTGCCGCGCCGCTTGCAGCACCCGAAACGCAGTACCATCGGTCTGCGCATCCCGCAGCATGCGGTGACGCAAGCCATGCTGGAGGCCTTGAATCAGCCTTTGCTCAGCATGACACTGCTGCTGCCCGGAGATGCCGAGCCGCTCAATGAAGCCTGGCAGATTCGCGACCGCCTCGAACATCAGGTCGATCTGGTGATTGATGCCGGGGCCTGCGTGGCGGAACCGACTACCGTAATCGATCTTACCGCCGATGCGCCGCAGTTGATACGGCGCGGGGCCGGCGATCCTGCCCCGTTCGGAATTGAGGATTGAGATGGCTTCAAGTGTGAATACCTACTGGACAAAAAACTTATGGAACTGACCCTGATACAGAAAATCGCCATTTATGCCTTGCCGGTGATTTTTGCCATTACCGTTCACGAAGCCGCGCATGGTTATGTGGCGCGCTATTTCGGCGATATGACGGCCGAGCGGGAAGGGCGCATTACGCTCAATCCGCTCAATCACATCGATCCCATCGGCACCATTCTGGTACCGGCGCTGACCATGTTGCTGGGCGGTATCCTGTTCGGCTGGGCGAAGCCGGTGCCGGTCGATTTCGGCAAGCTGCGCAACCCGAAGCGCAACATGCTTTGGGTAGCGGCTGCGGGCCCGGCCTCGAACCTGGTGATGGCGATTCTCTGGGGTTTGGTCTACAGTTTTTCCGCGCTTGCGCCTGCCGCCTTCGTGACGCCGCTGGGCTTCATGGCGCAGGCCGGCGTCATGATCAACGTCGTGCTGCTGGTGCTGAACCTGCTGCCCTTGCCGCCGCTGGATGGCGGCCGCATTGCGGTGAGCCTGCTGCCCAATCACCTCGCTTATCAGTTCTCCAGACTGGAACGCTTCGGCTTCATCATCCTTGTCGTGCTGCTTTTTACCGGCGTGCTGGCGCAGATCATGATGCCGCTGATCCGCGGCATGCTCTGGCTGATCGGCCTGATCACCGGTTGAAGTTTTCTTGATCGGCGCGATTGTTCGTATAATCACACTATCTTAATCAGGGATTTTCATCACTATGGCGGTTGAGCGCGTTTTATCCGGCATGCGTCCTACGGGCAGCCTGCATCTTGGACATTATCACGGTGTTCTGAAAAACTGGGTCAGGTTGCAGCACGAGCACGAATGCCTGTTTTTTGTGGCCGACTGGCATGCGCTCACCACCCATTACGATACCCCCGAGGTGATCGAGGAGAGCGTTTGGGAGATGGTGATCGACTGGCTCGCCGCCGGTGTCGATCCTGCCAACGCCACCATCTTCATCCAGTCGCGCGTGCCGGAGCATGCCGAACTGCATACGCTGCTCTCCATGATTACGCCGCTGAGCTGGCTGGAACGGGTGCCGACCTACAAGGATCAGCAGGAAAAACTCTCCAGCAAGGATCTTTCCACTTACGGCTTCCTCGGTTATCCGCTGCTGCAGAGCGCCGACATCCTGATTTATCGCGCCACCCAAGTGCCGGTCGGCGAAGACCAGATTCCCCATATTGAATTCACGCGCGAAATCGCGCGTCGTTTCAATCATATTTACGGCAAGGACCCCGGTTTTGAGGAAAAAGCCGAAGCTGCCATCAAGAAACTCGGCAGCAAGCGCGGCGCGCTTTATGAAGAAATGCGCACCGCTTACCAGGAAAGCGGCGATGAAGAGGCGCTGGAAGCGGCCCGCGCCATGATCGAAGAGCAGCAGGGCTTGTCCCTCGGCGACAAGGAACGATTGCTCGGTTATCTTGAAGGCGGCGGCAAGATCATCCTGATCGAGCCCGAATACAAGCTGACGCCTGCTTCCAAAATGCCCGGGCTGGACGGCCAGAAGATGTCCAAATCCTACAACAACACCATTTCGATGCGTGAATCTCCGGATGCTGTGGCGAAGAAGATCAAGACCATGCCTACCGACCCGGCGCGTATCCGCCGCACCGACCCGGGCGATCCGGAAAAATGCCCGGTCTGGCAGTTGCATGAGGTGTATTCCGACGACACACGCAAGGAATGGGTGCAGAACGGCTGCAAATCAGCCGGTATCGGCTGCATTGAGTGCAAGCAGCCGGTCATCGACGCCGTACTCGAAGAGCTGAAGCCGATCCAGGAGCGTGCCGCGCAATACGCCGAAGACCCGACCCTGGTGAAGAATGTCGTCGCCGAAGGCTGCGAGCGGGCACGCAAGCTGGCGCGCGAAACCATGCGCGAAGTACGTGAAGCGATGGGGCTCAACTACTCGTGATCGTCCCGGCCTCCAGTGCGCGGATACACGGCGAGACGCTTGCGGAGCTGCCGCAGGACCTCTACATACCGCCGGACGCGCTGGAAGTCTATCTCGAAGCGTTCGAAGGCCCGCTTGACCTGCTGCTCTATCTGATCCGCAGGAACAATCTGAATATCCTCGATATCCCCATGGCTGAACTGACCCAGCAATACATGGCGTATGTCGAAAACATGCGTGCGCAGAAGCTGGAACTGGCGGCAGATTATCTGCTGATGTCGGCCATGCTGATCGAAATCAAGTCGCGCATGCTGTTGCCGAAACCGGCTGACATCGAGCAGGAAGACGACCCCCGCGCCGAGCTGGTCAGACGCCTGATGGAATACGAAGCGATCAAGCTGGCGGCGCTGCGACTGGACGCAATGCCGCAGGTCGGCCAGGAGATTATGGTGGCGCGCGTCTGGTATGAGCAGATTGCCGAAACGCAGCCGCCGCAGATTTCACTGGAGGACTTGATGGCGGCCTGGCAGGCGGTGCTGAAACGCGCCAGCCACTTCACGCACCACAAGATCAGCCGCGAGGAGCTCTCGGTGCGCGAGCACATGAGCCAGATTCTGCGCACATTGAAACAGCACGGCATGCTGGAGTTTTCGACGCTGTTCGATGTGGCCAACGACGGCTTGTCCAAGCTGGTCGTGTGCTTTCTGGCGATACTTGAACTGGCGCGCGAAGGTTTGCTGCTGATGACCCAACAGGCCGCCGGTTCGCCGATTTATTTGCAGATCAATCACTCGGAATAATCAGGCGAAAAAATTAACTGAAAAATCAGGCGGAAAAATTACGCGGGAAATTTAAGCATGGACGCATCCGATCAACCATCAGCAAAGCAGCAGCCGGAAAATACCCAGGCCATGAAGCATATCCTGGAAGCTGCCCTGTTGACGGCCGTTGAGCCGCTTTCGCTCGATGACATGCTGAAACTGTTCGACGGGCGCATGGAACGCGCCACGCTGCGCATGCTGCTCGATGAGTTGAAACAGGAATGGCAGCCGCAGGCCGCCAAAGCCACCATGGAACTGGTGCAGGTAGCGAGCGGCTGGCGCTTTCAGGCGCGGGCCGAATACGTGCCGTATCTGGCCAGGCTCAACCCGGAAAGGCCGCAGCGCTACTCACGCGCGGCGATGGAAACGCTGGCCATTATCGTCTACCGGCAACCGGTGACGCGCGGCGATATCGAGCAGATTCGCGGTGTCGCGGTCAATCCCAACATCATGCGGGCATTGCAGGAACGCAACTGGATCGATATCGTCGGTCAGCGCGATGTGCCGGGCCGCCCGGCGCTGTATGCGACCACCAGGACCTTTCTTGATGATCTCAACCTGAAGTCACTGGCCGATTTGCCGCCGATGGAAACCTTTACCCAGCAGGACATTCAACTCGAACTGTAAAACAATAGCGGGTCAGCCCGGTCTGCTGCTTTATAATGTGGCCTTATTCTTCAAGGCATTTTTCATGGCACGTCCCTTCAAACAGCAGCGCGATCCCGGCGCCAACAAACCCAGAGCCATCGCTACCGACCCGGATGCAGTGCCGCAACGGCTGCACAAACTGCTGGCGCTGGCGGGACTTGGTTCCAGGCGTGATATGGAATCGCTGATCGCCAGCGGCCGCGTCACCATCAACGGCAAGCCGGCCACAGTCGGTGCCGGTGTCGTGCCGTCCGATGTGGTGCGGGTCGACAGCCGCCCGGTGCGTCTGCCGTTCGAACCGGAGCTGCCGCAGGTATTGCTCTATCACAAGCCGGAAGGTGAGATCGTCAGTCAGGATGACCCGGAAAAGCGTGCGACGGTTTTCGACAAGCTGCCCCGCGTCAAAGGCGCCAAATGGATTGCCATCGGCCGGCTCGACATCAACACCTCGGGTCTGCTGATTTTTACCACCTCGGGCGAGCTGGCCAACCGCTTCATGCATCCGCGCTATGAGGTTGAGCGCGAGTATGCCGTGCGCATTTTCGGCGAGCTGAGCGAGGGCCAGATGTTGCAGCTCACGCAAGGGATCGAGCTGGAAGACGGCCCGGCCGCTTTCGATGTCATCCACCCGCAGGGCGGCGAAGGCTCCAATCACTGGTATCAGGTCATTTTGCGTGAAGGCCGCAACCGTGAGGTGCGGCGTTTGTTCGAAGCGTTTCAGCTGCCGGTCAGCCGTCTCATGCGCGTGCGTTTCGGCCCGATTACGCTGCCGCCGCGCCTCAAGCGCGGCATGATGATGGCCTTGCAACCGAAGGAAGTCGTCAGCCTGCTGGAGTGGGCCGGCCTGGAAACACCCAAGGGCCCGCTCAAACAGCGCAGCAAGCGTGAGATCGAAAAGGCGGCAACCGCGTTTACGCCTAAGGCACGCAAGACGGCTGTTGCCGGCAGGGAAGGCAGCACTGTGCGTCCTGCGGTTGCCGGCGGACGTGCGGGCAAGCCGGCAGCGACGAAGAAGCCGGCCGCCAACCGGCGTGTCAGACAGACCAGCGACCTCACGGCACCAAGGCAGCAGAAACGCAGCGATCGCAACCGGGGCCGCGGCTGATGCCTGCGATGACAAGCCAAATGCCGCCGCGCTACCGGCTGCCGGCGTCCTGGATTACGGCGTCCTGGATTACGGTAATGTAGCTGTGCCGGTAGTGCGATGCCGAACAAAAGTTCTTACCTGATGATTGCCCTGCTGTCGTTTATCGGCGGCTATGTCGATACCTTCGGCTTCATTGCGCTGTTCGGTCTGTTTACCGCGCATATCACCGGCAATTTCGTATTGATGGGCGCCATGCTGGTGCATCCCATGCAGGGCGGTTTGCTCAAACTGCTGGCGTTTCCGGCTTTTTTGCTGGGCGTTGCGGCTTCCCGCATCGTCGTGCTGAATTATGAAGAACGCCAGCGATCCCCACTGAAAACCCTGTTCCTCATGCAATTGCTGCTTTTGCTGGGCTTCATGCTGGCAGGTGTGATGGCGCCGTTACCGCTTGAATCGGATACCGAGCTGGCGGCGATTCTGGCAGGCATGCTGGGAGCGGCGGCGATGGCGATTCAGAGCGCGGGCGGCAGAACCACGCTGGCGGGCATCGTGCATACCACAGTCATGACCGGCAACGTGACGCACATGATCATCGACATTACCGATATCCTCTTCAGCGGCAGGCCTGAACTGGAGGCGCGCGCCAAAGCCAGGTTGCGTCAGCTGGCGCCGGCGGTCAGTGCATTTTTCACTGGCGCGTTA
>JBEDHT010000262.1:0-4391 GCA_041174025.1 Pseudomonadota bacterium | reverse complement strand
GCGTGAAAGCTTGAGTGAATCACCGGTGTAGTCCGCATGGCGGTACACACTTTCCTGCTGATAGTGATGGCCGAGAATCACCAGACGCTTGCCCAGTTTCGCCTTGGCAGCAATGATGCGCTGCTGCAGGTCGTCATCGCCGGCAGCCTGAAAACGCTCGAATTTGATGGTCGCTGTTTGCATATTTTTCTATCTTGAAATCAGGTTGGCCGCCGATGAACGCAGATCAAAATCTTGATCATCCAACAAACCACAAATCATGATTTTATCCACGTGTATCAACGACCATCTGCGGCTGATTGAATCTTACATAACCAAACCGTGCCGTTCGCCCAGCCGCTTGAGCGCATCGACATTGGTCCAGGAAAATACCTTTTTCGCGGCATCACGCCAATCCAGCCATTCGTAACGCAGATGTTCGGCAGGTGCGAGTTGGACAGGCAACGGGCCCGGCAATTCCAGCCCGAACAAATGTTCGGTGTTGTGCGTGACCCCCGGCGCATAACGGTAACGCCAATGCTCATAAATCTCGTAGACGTTCGAAGCCTGCCAGTCTTCGAACCTGTACTGCAATGCGTCGAGTCCGGTTTCTTCCGCCACTTCCCGAATCGCGGCCTCATAAGGTGATTCACCTTCTTCAATACTGCCGGTCACCGACTGCCAGAAACCGGGTTTATCGGCGCGTTCCAGCAACAATACCTGAAGGTCTTTCGTATGAATCAGGACAAGCGCGGATACCGGAATCTTGCAGGCCAATCAATCGCCCTCAAACTCGCAAAGGGCATACATGCTGTAGCCCTTTTCCTCCAGCCGCTTGCGGCCGCCGAGGCTGATCAGGTCGATGATGAAGCCGCATCCGGCCACTTGCCCGCCGAGTTTTTCAATCAAGGTCAGCGTTGCGATCGCCGTGCCGCCGGTTGCAATCAGATCATCCACCAGCAGCACGCGCTCGCCTTTTTCAATCGCATCGGTATGTATTTCAACCCGGTCGCTGCCGTATTCCAGCTCGTAATCATGGCCCACCGTTTCCGCCGGCAGCTTGCCCTGCTTGCGCACCGGCACAAAACCGACGCCAAGCTTGTAAGCCAGCGGCGCGCCGATCAGAAAGCCACGCGACTCCACGCCCACCACCTTGTCGATCTTCTGATCCTGAAAATGGCTGTACAGCTCATCCACGGTAACCTTGAGCCCGAGCGGATCCTTGAGCAAGGTCGTAATATCACGGAACTGCACGCCGTGACGCGGATAGTGGGGGACGGTACGGATGAGGGATTTAATGGTCATTCATCTGATCTCAAATTACCTGGAAAACCTTGCAAGCAAGGTTTTCCAAAATTCCGGTTTTCTATGTAAATGCCCAATCGCAATCACCAAAATGACATCATCAATTTTTGTATAGATGACACCATAAGGAAATCGTCTCAATTGGCAACGTCTTGTTTTATCAGATACAGGATGCCAGGCATCAGGATACTGGCAAACTCGATTCAAACTTGCCAATACTTCCACCAAAAACCTTTGCCCAAGATTCGGCGCTTGAGCGTTGTAATAAGCCACAGCCTCATCCAACTCATACTGAGCCGGCTGTAAAAATCTGATCTGCATTTAAAGATATTTAGCCAATACCTGATTCAAATCCAGCGCCTGCAATTCGCCTTTTTGATAGGCGGCCAAGCGGCTTTCCGCTTCCGATGCCCACAGGGTATCGATTTCAGCATCAGGCTTATCTACAGTAGCCAGCAGAGCATCAATCAACTCGATTTTTTCATTGGCGGAGAGCTTGGCCGCTTGCTCAACAATGGCTTTAGTTGCTGTGTTCATACCGTTTGCTCCTTAGCTTGATTGCCGCGTGGGTAACCAGTTACCCACCCTACAAAACTGAACGGACGCAAGCGAATTCATTTTACCGATACTCAAACGATGGATTTCCTGCCAACAGTCCAGCCACACTGATATCTTCATCCACGTCCGGCCAGTGAATACCCTCACCGTTTCCAAGCAATTCAAAATGCTCACGCGCTTCGGGCGAAGCTTTCAGCAAACGCGGAAACCAAACCAAGGGAATGGAAAGCACACGTCCATCGGACAGCATGACCACCAACTCGGCATCGGTCAATCTGACGGACTGCGCCAACGGCTCAGCGTGCAGTGTTAAAGAACTCATTCCAAGCCTCCTTGAAAAATTGCTCGTTGTCACGAACGATGCCATGTAACTTGCCAAGCTCTTGTGCTGGAAACCCGGTGCTACTGGCAAGCAACACCGGAAGCAACCAGAACTTGGCCAGATTGCGCGCCGACTGAACATGAATATGTGCCGGTTCCAGTCCTTCGTTAGCGTAAAAGAAAAAGCGGTATGCGCCTATTCTCAGCACCGTTGGCATCGCTATCAACCCGTGGTGATATTTTGCTGCCGAACTCGAATGTGCAGCTCTCTGAGTTGTTTTTCATCGACCTCATTCGGCGCCTTGGTCATCAGACACTGTGCACGCTGTGTTTTCGGGAAAGCAATCACGTCACGGATGGATTCCGCGCCGGCCATCAGCGTGACCAGACGATCCAGACCGAAGGCCAGACCGCCGTGCGGAGGCGCACCATATTGCAGGGCGTCGAGCAGGAAACCGAATTTCTCCTGTGCTTCCTCCCTGGAAATTTTCAGCGCGTCGAACACCTTGGACTGCACTTCCTGCTTGTGGATACGCACGGAACCGCCGCCGACTTCCCAGCCGTTGATGACCATGTCGTAGGCCTTGGACAGACAGGCACCGGGATTGCTCGCCAGCAGGTCTTCATGGCCGTCTTTCGGCGCGGTGAACGGGTGGTGCAGCGCAACCCAGCGATCCGCTTCTTCGTCATGTTCGAACATGGGGAAGTCTACCACCCACAGCGGCGCCCAGGCGCGGCCATCGACATGGCCCTTTTCATGGCCAACCTTGACGCGCAAGGCGCCGAGCGCTTCGTTGACCACCTTGGTCTTGTCGGCACCGAAGAATACGATATCGCCGTTCTGTGCACCGGTGCGCTCGATGATGGCTTTCAATGCGGCATCATGGATGTTCTTGACGATAGGGCTTTGCAGGCCTTCCTCGTTCAACTTGGTAATGTCGTTGACCTTGATGTAAGCCAGACCCTTGGCACCGTAAATCTTGACGAACTCGGTGTAGGCGTCGATCTCAGAGCGCGATATCGCGGCGCCATTCGGCACACGCATGGCGGCAACGCGGCCATTGGCCATATTGGCGGCGCCGGAGAATACCTTGAAATCGACATCCTTCATGACGTCGGTGAGTTCGGCAATCTCCAGCGTCACTCGCATGTCCGGCTTGTCTGAACCGTATTTGCTCATTGCCTCGGCGAACGGCATGCGCGGGAATGCCGATGGCAGATCGACATCCTGCACGTTCTTGAACATGCGGCGGATCATCTCTTCAACGATATTCATGATCTCTTCTTCACCGAGGAAGGAGGTCTCGATATCGACCTGGGTGAATTCCGGCTGGCGGTCGGCGCGCAAATCCTCGTCACGGAAGCACTTGGTAATCTGGAAATAGCGGTCGAACCCGGACACCATCAAGAGCTGCTTGAACAGCTGCGGCGATTGCGGCAGCGCGAAAAACTGGCCGTGATGGACGCGCGACGGCACCAGATAATCGCGCGCGCCTTCCGGCGTCGAGCGTGTCAGCATCGGCGTTTCGACCTCGATGAAACCGGCGCTGTCGAGATAATCGCGCAGGTTCTTGGAGACGCGGTAACGCAGCATCAGATTCTTCTGCATCGCAGGACGGCGCAGGTCGATATAGCGGTGTTCCAGACGCACCATTTCGGAAAGGTTGTCATCATCGAGCATGAACGGCGGCGTCAGCGAGGGATTCAGAATCTCAATCTCGCTCGCCAGCATTTCCACTTCACCGGTCGGAATATTGGGGTTCACGGTACCCTCGGGACGCGCGCGCACCTTGCAGGTGATCTTGAGCACAAACTCATTGCGGACGGTTTCCGCAATGGCAAAAGCTTCAGGGGTGTCGGGGTCGATCACGATTTGCGCCATGCCCTCGCGGTCGCGCAAGTCGATGAAGATCACACCGCCGTGATCGCGGCGTCGATGAGCCCAACCGCAAAGAGTAACCGTCTGGCCGATGTGTTCGCGGTTCAGATGACCGCAGTAGTGGGTGCGCATAAAAATGATTTCTTATATTGATGGGTTATTTAATGAATGTTGAATCCGGGCTCAGGATGCAGTGAACCATGCGCCCGGACAGATTTCCGGCAGGGTTGACAGGCCTAGTGACAAGCGCATCCGGTGCCACAGGCAGCCGGAGCGGCGGCCGAATCTTCCGCCTTTTTTTCCGGCTTGCTGCCGCTGTTCTTGAAATCGGTTGCGTACCAGCCGCTGC
>JBEDHT010000261.1:0-2707 GCA_041174025.1 Pseudomonadota bacterium | reverse complement strand
GTTACCAGGGCGTGCCGGTGATCGTGACCTATCACCCGGCTTATCTGCTGCGCAATCCGGCGGATAAGGCCCGCGCCTGGGAAGACCTGTGTTTCGCGCGGCGGACGATGGAAGAACTCGTCTCCGGAATCCAGGCAGCGACATAAATATAAATATAAATAAACAGGGGAAACAGGCATGACAGTTAAAGACAGTAACGGCAATGAACTCGCTGAAGGCGATGCCGTTCAGGTCATCAAGGATCTGAAGGTCAAGGGTTCGTCGATCACGCTCAAGCGCGGCAAGGTGTTCAAGAGCATTCACCTGACCGATAACGAAGAAGAGGTGGAGTGTCGCGAAGGCAAGACCACCATTGTGCTTAAAACCTGTTTTTTGAAAAAGGCGTGATGCAAGCGCCGGCAAGGAGAAATCAAGATGCGTAAATTAATCACGGCATTTTTGTTGTTACTGGCATTGCAGTTGTCTGGCTGCGGTTATAACACGCTGCAGGCGACGGACGAGCAGATCAATGCGGCCTGGTCCGAAGTGCTGAACCAGTATCAGCGCCGCGCCGATCTGGTGCCCAATCTGGTCAATGTGGTCAAGGGTTATGCCAGCCACGAACGCGAGGTGCTGGAAACCGTCACCAACGCGCGTGCGCGCGTCGGCAGCCTGCAGGCAACGCCGGAGCTGGTCAACGACGAGCAGGCTTTCGCCAGATTTCAGGCCGCGCAGGGCGAGCTGACTTCGGCCATTTCGCGCCTGCTGGTGGTGGCCGAGAATTACCCCAATCTCAAGGCCGACGGCGCTTTCCGCGATTTGCAGGCGCAGCTGGAAGGCACCGAGAACCGCATTACGGTGGCGCGTAACCGCTACATTCAGGCCGTGCAGCAATACAACACCACGGTGCGTTCGTTCCCGACCAACCTCACGGCGATGGTGTTCGGCATGAAGACCAAGCCGAACTTCAGCGTTGAGAATGAACAGGCGATTTCGACGCCGCCAGCTGTAAAGTTCGAATAGCCCAGTTCGAATAACCACGTTCTTCGCCAATCCTGTTCGAACCAATCTTCGGATAAATCAACGCCATGCGCCGATTGCTGCTCGCTTTTTTGCTGTTGTTGACGGCTGCCACCGCTGCAGCAGAGGTCGCCGTGCCGCCGCTGACGGGTCGCGTGGTCGATCTGGCGGGCGTCTTGCAGCCTGCCGAGCAGGCGGCGCTGGCATCGCGTCTGGCGGCGTTCGAGCAGGCAAAAGGCAGCCAGATTGCCGTGCTGATCGTGCCGACGACGCAGCCGGAAAGCATCGAGCAGTTCGGCATCCGTGTGGTCGACCAATGGAAGCTGGGGCGCCAGGGCGTCGATGACGGCCTGCTGATCCTGCTGGCGATGGAAGACCGCAGCATGCGCATCGAGGTCGGTTACGGTCTGGAAGGCGTGATTCCGGACGCCATCGCCAAGCGCGTCATTGCCGAAATCATGACACCTTACTTCCGCCAGGGCGATTTTTACGGTGGCCTCAACGCCGCGGTCGAGCAGCTGATTGCGCTGGTTGATGGTGAACCGTTGCCGGCGCCTGCCGGAAAAACTGCAAGCAGCGGCGGTTCGTTCGAGGACATGTTGCCCTTGCTGCTGTTCGGCGCAATCGCAGTCGGCGGCGTGTTGCGGGCGATTTTCGGCCGCTTTGTCGGCGGCGCCATCGGCGGTGGTCTGGTCGGCATGCTGGTGTGGCTGCTCGGTGGCGGTGTGTTGTTCGCGCTGGTGCTCGCTATCATTGCCTTCATCATGACGCTGAGCGGCGGCATGGGTGGTGGCGGTGTGGGTGGCGGTTTCGGCCGCGGCGGCATGGGCGGTGGCGGATTTTCCGGCGGTGGTGGCGGTTTCGGCGGCGGAGGCGCATCCGGACGATGGTAAGGTCGATCAAGCAATGGTGCCTGAATCTGCTGAGCGGCCCCTGGCTGGTGCGGCGCTATTTCAGTGCCGCCGCCATGCAGCGTATCGAAGCGGCCATCCGTGAAGGTGAGGCGCGCCATTCCGGTCAGGTCTGTTTCGTCGTCGAAGCGGGGCTCGACCCCTACAGTCTGCTCAAAGGCGTTTCTCCGCGCGAACGTGCCCTTGCGCTGTTTTCCAGCCTGCGTATCTGGGATACCGAAGCCAATAACGGCGTGCTTATCTATCTGCTGCTGGCCGACCATGATGTCGAGATCGTGGCCGATCGCGGCATCAGCCGTCATGTGAAGCCTGAAGACTGGGCCGCGCTTTGCCAGCAGATGGAGCAGCAGTTCAGACAGCACGCTTTCGAGCGCGGTATCCTGCTCGGCGTCGAACAGGCGAGCCTGTTGCTGCAACAGCATTTCCCTGCCGGCCCATCCGATGAGAACGAGCTGCCTGACCGGCCGCTGGTGCTGTAAGGGTGAGGCTGTGCCGGTCGTTCTGCTGATTCTGAGTCTGCTGTTCGTTTGCGGCCAAGCTTTGGCCGGCAGCGAGGAGATGACGCGGGTATTGCGGCAGGCGCCGGAAATTGCCGCTTTCAGCATTTGCCATGCCGGTGGGTGCGCCAAGGTCAGTCAAGCTGGTTTGAACGCGGAGGAATGGCAGCGGATTGCCGATGCCTGTGAACACCCGCTGCAGACGGCGGCTGCCGAGCGCGATTGCATCGCCTTTACCATCGGCGAATTCGAAGCACTGGTCGGCCCCCGCACCGGCACTGATACCGACCGTGGCGGCAC
>JBEDHT010000260.1:0-2551 GCA_041174025.1 Pseudomonadota bacterium | reverse complement strand
GATGGCCTCGGCGTAGTACTTCAGGGCTTCATCGTATTTTTTCTGCGAAAGTGCAATGTCGCCGAGCAGGTCGCGGAACCTCGGCTCGCGCGGCTCGGCTTTCAGAGCCTGCTGCGCCAGTGTCGTCGCCGTTGCGGTATCGCCCTTGGCCAGCGCGGCATTACCCTCATCGTAAGCCTTGTAGGCGGCCTGCGTGGCCTTCAGCTTGCCGACTTTTTGCGCATAGATTTCCCGCCCCCACTCGCCGCCCGCGCCGATTTTCGCCAGCGTCGCCTTGTTGGCTTCCACCCGCGCCTGCGAAGGCGGGTGGCTGGCGAACAGGCCTTCGAGGAAATTGGTCTGTTTGTTCTCGCTCAGACGCACGAAGGTTTCCTGCAGACTCACTGCCGCAGCCGGGTCGTAACCGGCTTTTTTCATGTAGAGCATGCCGTAATAATCGGATTCAGATTCGGCATCGCGGCCGTATTTTGATGATATGAGCTGCGCGCCCAGTTGCGAGCCGCCGACGATGAGGTTGCCGTAGTTGCTGTTCTGCGTGCCGATGCCGACCGCCATGACGGCGCCCTGCAGCAGGATGCCGCGCTCCATGTTCTGCGCGCTGTGGCGCGCGGCGGAGTGGACGATTTCGTGGCCCATGACGGCAGCCAGTTCAGCCTCGCTGTTCAGCTCGTAAAGCAGGCCACGGTTGAAGGCGATCTTGCCGCCGGGCATCGCCCAGGCGTTCGGCACCGAATTGTTGATGACGACGAATTCGTATGGCAGCGGCCGGTCGGAGACGGCAGCGAGGCGTTGGCCGATGCCTTGCACGTAGGCGGTCAGCTCGGGGTCGATGATATAGTCGCCGCCCTGTGATTGCCGCGCCGGTGCGTAATTCTGTTTACCCATGGCGATTTCCTGCTGCTCGGAAACCAGTTGCAGTTCACGCTTCTTGGTGACCGGGTTGGTACCGCAACCGGAGATGGTGAACGCCAGCAAGACGACCAGAGCCAGAGCTGCGCGGGTGGAGGCGTGCAGGCGGGATTCGAGTCTACTCATGTTGCGGTCCTTATTTCAGTGGTTTGGTGTAGAGCTGATGGCGTTCGATGTAGGCGATGACACTGTCCGGCAGCAGATAGCGCGGGCTGTGGCCGTGCATCAGGTCGTTGCGGATGCCGGTGGCGGAGATGTCGAGCGCCGTCATGCGCTGGATGCTGATACGGCCCGCGGGTGAAGCGGCCAGCGATTTGCAGTCTTCCGCATAATGGTCGCGCAGCAAGGCCTGCAGCGGTGCGTGCAAGGTCGATGTCAGCTCGACGTTGGGCCTTTCGACCAGTGCCATGTGGCAATGATCGAGCAGCTCCTGCCAGCGGTGCCAGCCGTCGAGTGCGGCGAAGGCGTCGCTGCCCATGATCAGGCAGAGCGAGACTTCGGCGCCGAACTCCCGGCGCAGCGCGCACAGCGTATCGATGGTGTAGGAGGCGCCTTCGCGCTTGAGTTCGCGGTCATCGACAACGAAGCGCGGATTATTCCCGATCGCCAGCCTGACCATTTCGCAGCGGTGCTGCGCTGCCGTTTCGGGCAGCTGCCGGTGCGGCGGAGTGGCGGCCGGGATGAAGCGTACTTCATCGAAGCCGAGCTTGTCCGCCAGGGTTTCTGCCAGGCGCAGATGGCCATAATGTATCGGGTCGAAAGTGCCGCCCAGCAGGCCGATCACTCTGCGCCTGCTGTTTGCATCAGCCAGAACTGGCTCAGCTGCGGATTTCGCCATCGCCCAGCACAACGTATTTCAGCGAGGTCAGGCCTTCCAGTCCGACCGGGCCGCGTGCGTGCAGCTTGTCGGTGGAAATGCCGATCTCGGCGCCCAGTCCATATTCGAAGCCATCGGCAAAACGCGTCGAAGCGTTGACCATCACCGAGCTCGAATCGACTTCACGCAGAAAGCGCCGTGCGTGGCTGTAATTCTCCGTGACGATGGCCTCGGTATGCTGCGAGGAGTAGCGGTTGATGTGCTCGATCGCTTCATCCAGTCCGGCGACCACCTTGCAGGAAATGATGGCGTCCAGATATTCGGTGTAGTAATCCTCTTCGCTGGCTGCTTGCGCTTGCTTGACCAGACCCTGCGTCTCCGCGCAGCCGCGGATTTCAACACCGTTGGCCGTGAGCATGGCGGCGAGTTGCGGCAGGGCGTGAGCAGCGATGCTGCGCGCCACCAGCAGGGATTCTGCCGTGTTGCAGGTGCCGAGCCGCTGGGTCTTGGAGTTTTCCAGGATGCGCAGGGCCTTTTCCATGTCGGCGGCATCGTCGACGTAGACATGGCAGTTGCCGTCCAGATGCTTGATGACCGGGATGCGTGCCTCGTTCGAGATGCGTTCGATCAGGCTCTTGCCGCCGCGCGGCACGATCACATCAACGTATTCCTTCATGGTGATCAGCTCGCCCACTGCAGCGCGGTCGGTGGTTTCCACCACCTGTACGGCGGCACTCGGCAAGCCGGCGGCCTGCAGGCCTTCATGCACCAGCGCGGCCAGCGCGCGGTTGCAGTGAATCGCTTCGGAGCCGCCGCGCAGAATGG
>JBEDHT010000259.1:0-12077 GCA_041174025.1 Pseudomonadota bacterium | reverse complement strand
GATTGAACAGTTCGATGCGCACAACGTGGTCTGCGTTTTCCAGTGTTGGCAGAATGTCTCTGAATTTCTTCATTGCGGTAATTCTCTTGCGTTATAAATAATAAGTGGATGAGGTCATGGCTCTGGCGGCAACCTGCATGGCAGCCTTCACGGGTGCGGGCAATTCGGCGCCGCCGTGAAGGACGGCAGTTTCGGCATGCTGCGCTTCGTCATCGCGCATTTGTTCGACGATGGCGCGGCTTTTGCTGTCGTTTTGCGGGAGTTTCTGCAAATGAGTTTCCAGATGGCGGCCGACCTGGCGTTCGGTTTCGGCCAGAAAGCCGAGATTCCAGCGGTCGCCCAAGGCGCCGGCCACAGCACCAAGCGCGAAAGCGCTGCCGTATAGCATTGGGTTGAGTGCGCTGGTTCTGCCGCCGAGTTCCCTGATGCGCTTTTCGCACCATGCCAGGTGTTCGGTTTCTTCACGCGCGGCTTGTTGCAGCGCTGCAACCGTTTCCTGATTTCTTGCGGTCAGGGATTGTCCGCTGTACAGCGCCTGCGCACAGACTTCGCCGCAGTGATTGACGCGCATGAGTGCGGCGGCATGTTTTTTTTCGTTGTCGGAAAGGTTGGCTTCATCCAGCTGCCTGTCCGGATGCGGGCGGCCGCTGTGCGCTTCGGCCATCAGTGTGCGCAAGCCTTTGTCGAATTCGATGATCAATCTGTCCAGCATGTTGGTTCTGTCCCGATAAACACTGTTGCTGCCGTAAAAAAGCCGCCGCTAAGCTTAACGGCGGCTTGTGTCGAAAGCGTGATGCATTTATTTCTTGCTTAAAATCTGCAGACCCTTCAGCAGGTTGAGCGCCTGTTTCAACTGGTAGTCGTTTTCGGAGCCGAATTCTGCCGGTGCAGTTTTTTCGCCATCGGCCGGCGCTGGAATGACCTTGGCCGGGTCGCTGTCCGGTTTCGGGCTGGGGGTTTCTTCGCCGGATGGATTGGCCAGGTGGCCGTTGAGATCGGCTTCGCGCAGGTTGTTGCCGAGGTTGGCGGCGCTGACCTGCGCTTCTTCAACCTGGATGTCCGGCACGATACCCTTGGCCTGGATGGAGCGGCCATTCGGGGTGTAGTAACGCGCTGTCGTCAGCTTGATGGCGGTGCCGTTGTTCATCGGCAATATGGTTTGCACCGAGCCCTTGCCGAAGCTCTGGGTGCCCATGACGATGGCGCGCTTGTGGTCCTGCAGCGCGCCGGCGACGATCTCGGATGCCGAAGCGGAGCCGCCGTTCACCAGTACGACCATCGGTACGGTCTTGAATTCTGCCGGCAGGTCGCGCAGGTAATCATCCTTGGGGCCGCCGCGAACGTAAAATTCCGGGTTGGCGCTGAGGCGCATCTTGGCGTCCTCGGCGCGGCCTTCGGTGTAGACCACCAGGTCACCCTTGGGCAGGAATGCGGCAGAAACCCCGACAGCGCCGTTGAGCAGGCCGCCGGGATTGTTGCGCATATCCAGTACCAGACCCTTCAGTTCGGCCTTGTTCTCCTCGCGCAGGGCTTTCAGGGCCTTGGCCAGGTCTTCGCCGGTATGTTCCTGAAACTGCGTGATGCGCACGAAAGCGTAACCCGGTTCGACCAGCTTGGGCTTGACGCTCTTGGTCTTGATCACGGCGCGCACGATCTTGATCACGAGCGGGTTGTTCTGGCCCTTGCGCAATACGGTCAGCGTGATGGGCGTGTCGGGTTTGCCGCGCATGCGTTTGACCGCATCGTTCAGCGACATGCCCTTGACCGGCGTTTCGTCCAGTTTGATGATGAGGTCGCCGCTCTTGATGCCGGCACGGTATGCCGGCGTGTCCTCGATGGGGGACACTACCTTGACGAAACCGTCTTCCATGCCGACTTCGATACCAAGTCCGCCGAATTCGCCCTGGGTGCCGGCCTGCAAGTCCTTGAAGCCATCGGCGTCGAGGTAACTGGAATGCGGGTCGAGACCGGTCAGCATGCCATTGATGGCTTCACTGATGAGTTTCTTGTCGTCGACGTTATCGACGTAGTCATTCTTGATTTTGCCGAACACTTCGGCAAAGGCGCGCAGGTCTTCCAGCGGCAGTTGCGGCTTGCTGGATTTTTCGGCGAGCGCAGAATAGTTCAGGCTGAGCATCAGGCCGAGAACGGCGCCGATGGCGATGAGGCCGAATTTTTCAAATTTAGTGCGCATGTAGAGCATTTCCTTGATGGAGTAATATGTCGGCTGACATACGAGCAAACAACAGGCTTATTTTCCGCTATTTGACCGTGTCTTGCATAGTCTCCTGAAAGCGAAATTCAAACCTTTCCTGCTCATGCTTAGACGATTTTTAACGAGGTAGTTCATGCAGGCCAATCAAATCGAGATCGAATATTGCACCCAATGCCGCTGGCTGTTGCGGGCAGCGTGGATGGCGCAGGAATTGCTCACCACATTCGAGGGTGATCTGCAGCGCGTCAGCCTGTTGCCCGGCAGCGGTGGCGTGTTCGAGGTGCGGTTGAACGGCGAGTGTATTTTCTCGCGCAGGGATGCAGGCCGTTTTCCGGAGGCCAAGGAGCTCAAGCAATCGATACGTGACCGCATCGACCCCGGCCGGTCTTTGGGCCACAGCGATGGCAAAAAGCCGCTGGAGTGATGCGGCTACGGGCTTCCGGCAGGCGCAGAAAATTGATAAGGTAGCATGCAGCAACCGAACACGCCCCTGATGACCAAGGAGCCAGACCATGACTGATCGCAAGCGAGTTGGCATGTACCGATGGCAGACCGCCTCTGCCGCAAGCCCGCAGGTGCAGCACGAAACCTATGGCGATCATGCCGCCAGGTCAGATATGGCGGCAAGACAGCGCCTGAAACTGGTAGTGCAGGAGCTCCGCAAACGCATCAGGCAGTCCGCGTCGGGTTCCAAAAAAGGCGTCCGCGGCGTGATCAGGAATATCGAGGCGGAAGTCGGTCTCTTCGCCAGCCGCAAGCTGCATGGGCTGGCAAGACGCATAGAGCAGAAAGTCGAAAGCATACGCCGCAGTTAGGCCCCACCCCAATCATGCAAGTATAAGAATCCTATGATCCGTCAAACCATTTCCGTTTTCCGCGATTTTGGCCGTCTGCGCGCGATAGCCGGTACGCTGATGCGCTACGGCTGGGGCGACGTTGCACGCAAACTCGGCAAGCGGAGCCTGATCGGCCGTGCCGGTAACTGGCTCAATTCGGATGTTTCCGAAGACATTCTCAAGCTCCCGCCCGAGGTGCGCGTGCGGCTGGCGATACAGGAGCTGGGGCCGACTTTCGTCAAGCTCGGACAGGTGCTGGCGACAAGACCGGACATTTTTCCGCCCAACTGGATCGCCGAATTCTCCAAATTGCAGGATCAGGTGCCGGCCGTACCTTTCGAGGCCCTGCTGCCGGAGCTGGAGCACGCGCTAGGTAAATCGCCGTTCGAAGTGTTCAAGGATCTTGCAGTCGAACCCATCGCCGGCGCTTCGATCGCGCAGGTGCATCTGGCAAAGTTGCAGGATGGCACGCCGGTCGTTTTGAAAGTGCGCCGACCCAACGTCAGGGCCAGCATAGAAGCTGATCTCAGGCTGTTGACGCATCTTGGCCGCTTGATCGAATCCGAGTTCGAAGAGGTCAAACGTTTCCGGCCTTCCGAAATCATCAGCCAGTTTTCCAAATCGCTTGAACGCGAGCTGGACCTGGCATTGGAAGGCCGCAATACCGAACGCTTCAGCCGCAATTTCGCCGATGACGAATATGTCGAGTTCGCGAAAATCTACTGGGATTACACCAGCGAAGGCCTGCTGGTGATGAGTTACATCGAAGGCATTCCCGGCAACGATCTGCAGAGCGCCGCGCAAAGCGGTCTCGATCTCAAGCTACTGGGCGAGCGCGGGGCCAACGCGGTGCTCAAGATGGTGCTGATCGACGGCTTCTTTCATGCAGACCCGCATCCGGGCAATGTGTTTTACCTGCCCGACAACCGTTTGGCGATTATTGATTGCGGCATGGTCGGCCGTATCAGTCTCGACCGCCGCGACGAGATCGCCGACTTGCTGGCGGCGCTGGTCTCGCGCGATATCGATACCCTGCGCGATATTCTCATTGTTTGGGCCGAGGGCGCCGATATCGACGATGCCAAACTCGGCGCCGATATCGAAGAGTTCATCAGCAATTACGACAACGCGCCGCTCAAGCATGTGCGTTTCAGCAGTCTTTTGAACGACCTCACCACCATCATGCGCGAGAATCATCTGTCGGTGCCGCCTGATCTCACCATGCTGTTCAAGGCGCTGATCACGCTCGAAGGCCTGGGGCGCCAGCTCGATCCGGATTTTCAGATCGTTCATCACCTGACCCCCTTCGTCAAAAAAGTCATTGTCGACCGCTACATGCCGGCCAATCTGTTGAAGCGCGGCCGTCGCGGGCTCGGGCATCTGGTAGATGCCGTCACCGGCTTGCCGGGCGATGTTTCGCAGGTCCTGCGCGAAGCCGCGCGCGGACGCCTGAAACTCAATCTCGATCTCAAGCGGCTCGACCATTTCGGTCATCAGCTCGATCACAGCACCAACCGGCTGACCATGGCGATGATCACCGCCGCGCTGATTGTCGGTTCCTCGATAGTCATGACGGTTGAAGGCGGCCCGACCATTCTGGGGCTGCCGGCCTTCGGTTTTGCCGGCTTCTTCCTTGCTTTTGTCATCGGCATTCTGCTGATGATCTCGGTCTGGCGCGCCGGCCGCGACTAAGCGCGGTTGAACCCTGCACCCGTTCGGGGCGTCATGCTTTTTACTTGCGCCCCTGATTGGTGCGAGACGAAATACGCGCTTAATAATAGTCTTTCATATCAATAGGATATAAATTCCTCCCGGTTGGCATGCCGCTTGCGTGAGCTATGGCATGGACATGGCAACCAATTTACCTTTCGATGAAATGCGCCCGCAGCCGGATGCGGTGCGCAAAATTTACCGCGCCTATGCCGACTGGCTCGACGGCGTACCGCTACCGCAGCTGGAGCTGAAGCGGCAGGAGGCGGAGGTGCTGTTTCGCCGGGTCGGCATCACTTTCAATGTCTACGGTGAAAGCTCCGGCAAGGAGCGTCTGATTCCGTTCGACGTCATTCCGCGCCTGCTCGGCGCTGACGAGTGGCGCACGCTGTCGGCAGGGGCGATCCAGCGCGTCAAGGCGCTCAACATGTTCCTGCACGATATCTACCACAAACAGGAGATCATCAAGGCGGGTATCGTGCCGGCCGCCATTCTGGCCAACGCGCAGTACCGGCCCGAGATGTACGGTGTCGATGTGCCGGGCGGCGTGTATGCCCATATCGCCGGAATCGATCTGGTGCGCACCGGCGAGAACCAGTTCTACGTGCTGGAGGACAATCTGCGCACGCCGTCCGGCGTTTCCTACATGCTGGAAAACCGCAAGATGATGATGCGCCTCTTTCCCGAGTTGTTCCGTCGTTATTCGGTAGCGCCGGTCGAGCATTATCCGCAGGTGCTGATGAACAATCTGCGCGCAGTTGCGCCAGCCGGTGTGCAGGAGCCGGTGGTCGTGCTGCTGACGCCGGGCGCTTACAACAGCGCTTACTTCGAGCACGCTTTCCTCGCCCAGCAGATGGGCGTTGATCTGGTTGAAGGGCAGGATTTGTTTGTGCGCAACAACGCTGTCTATATGCGCACGACAGAAGGCCCCAAACGGGTTGATGTGATTTACCGCCGTATCGACGACGAATATCTCGATCCGCTTGCCTTCAAGCCGGATTCCATGCTCGGCGTCCCCGGCCTGCTGACGGTATACCGCAACGGCGGCGTGACACTGGCCAATGCGGCCGGCACCGGCGTTGCCGACGACAAGGCCACCTACATCCACGTGCCGGAAATGATCCGCTTCTATCTGGGTGAAGAACCGATACTGGCCAATGTGCCGACTTACGAACTGAGCAAGCCGGACGACCTGCAATACGTGCTGGCTCATCTGCCGGAACTGGTCGTGAAAGAGGTACAGGGTTCCGGCGGTTACGGCATGCTGGTCGGCCCTGCCGCCAGCAAAAAGGAGATTGAGGAATTCCGTCTGCGCATACTTTCCGCCCCGGCCAACTATATTGCCCAGCCGACGCTGGCGCTCTCCACTTGCCCGACCCTGGTCGAAAGCGGCATCGCACCGCGCCATGTCGATTTGCGGCCTTTCGTGCTGTCGGGCAAGACCGTGTCACTGGTGCCTGGTGCGCTTTGCCGGGTAGCCTTGAAAGAGGGCTCGCTGGTGGTGAATTCCTCGCAGGGCGGCGGCACCAAGGACACCTGGGTATTGCAGCAGTGATGTGATGAAAAGGCAAAAGAGGATAGCATGTTAAGCAGAACAGCCGATCATTTATATTGGATGGCCCGCTATATCGAGCGGGCGGAGAACATGGCGCGGGTGCTGGATGTGACCTATAACATGTCGCTGGTGCCCAATGCGGCGGAAAGCGAAGCGGCTTTATGGGCGCCTGCGCTGGAAATCGCCGGCAACGTCGAGGCCTTCGAGGCCCGTTATGATGCCTACTCGGCGGCCAATGTCGTGCACTATCTGGCCATGGATGAGCACAACCCTTCCAGTATTTTCAGTGCCCTGCGCAGCGCGCGCGAGAATGCCCGCGCCGTGCGTGTGGCACTTTCGGCCGAAACCTGGGAGAACATCAACGCGCTCTGGCTGGAATTTCAGCAGTTCTTCGGCAGCAACCTCGCTGAGTCCGGTCTCAGCGTTTTCTGCGACTGGGTCAAATCCCGTTCACACCTGTTTCGCGGCGTCAGTTTCGGCACCATGCTGCGCGACGATGCGTTCCGCTTCGTGCGGCTCGGCACTTTTATCGAACGTGCGGACAATACCGCGCGCCTGCTGGATGTGAAATACCACCTGTTGCTGCCCGATGAAGAAGAAATCGGTGGTGCGGTCGATTATTACGAATGGAGCGCGGTACTGCGTTCGGTCTCGGCATTTCAGGCTTATCAGAAGGTGTTCAGCGATACCATCGAGCCCTGGCGCGTGGCCGAGTTGCTGGTGCTGCGCGACGACATGCCGCGCTCGCTGCATGCCTGTTTCGATGAAATCACGCCCATCCTCGAACAACTCTCCGGCCGTCGCAACAGCGAATGCCGCCGCATCGCCGGAGAGCTGCACGCACGCTTGCACTACGGTCGCATGGATGAAATATTTCAGGAAGGTCTGCATGAGTTTCTTGAGGATTTCGTTGTCAGCAACAACAATCTTGGCAACGAAATTCAACGCAGCTTCCTCAATGCCGCCGCCGCATAAGCCATGAATCTCGATATCGAGCATCGCACGCGCTATACCTATAGCGACAAGGCCAGCTATACCATCCAGCAGCTCAGACTGACACCGCAGGACGGCTGCGGCCAGCGTGTCAAGCGCTGGGAGATTCGCGTCAACGGGAATTTGCAGCGCTTCGTCGATGCGCACGGCAACATCGCCCACACGCTGGTGATCGACATGCCCCATGACGAGATCCACATCGTTGCATCCGGTCAGGTCGAAACCGGCCTCGATGAAGCGGCCCACGACAACCGTTTGCCCTTGCCCGTTTATCTGCGGCAGACCGCCCTGACGGAAGCCGATGCCGCGCTGCGACAATTCGCCGGGCGTTACAGCGCCTATCTGCAAGACACATCAAAGCTCTGGCTTGAAGACATGATGCACGCCATTCTGAAAAAAGTGCCTTACAGCCGGGGCCGCACTTCCGTGGCGACACCTGCCGCGGAGGCCTTTGCCCATGGCGCTGGCGTCTGTCAGGATCATGCGCACATTTACCTTGCCTGCTGCCGTCACCTCGGCATCCCGGCGCGTTATGTCAGCGGTTATCTGTTTACCGAAGATGGCAGCCTGATGGAAAGCCACGCCTGGGCCGAGGTCTGGCTCGGCGAACAAGGCTGGCGCGGGCTTGATGTTTCCAACGGCATGCGTACCAATGGCGTCCATGTGCGGCTGGCAGCTGGACTCGACTATCGCGATGCCTGCCCGGTCAGCGGCGTGCGCGCCGGTGGCGGACTCGAAACCATGGGGGTCGGCGTGCTGGTCAATCAGTCGGGTGCTGGAGAGCCAGCGCACCCGGCACAAGAAGCGCAACAGCAATGATGTTTTTGATCGCCGCAGCCTGTCTTGCAACTATCTGCGCCGCTCTCGCACATACCTGTGCATTGCTCTCGCACATACTGCGCAATGCTGTCGCAATTTCTCAACCAACCTTCAATGAATGCCGATTATCATGACTTACTGTGTTGCCCTGTTGCTCGATGAAGGCCTGGTGTTCGCCTCCGATACGCGTACCAACGCGGGGGTGGATCAGGTCGCCGTATTCCCCAAAATGCATGTGTTCGAGCAGCGCGGCGATCGTGTCATCGTCCTGCTTACCGCCGGTAATCTCGGCATCACGCAGTTTGTCGTCAACCGCTTGCAGGATGCGGTCAAGGCGGGCGAGGAAAAACACATGCTGAATGTCGGCTCCATGTTCGAGGCAGCCGCGCTGGTCGGCGCCGAAATGCGTCTGGCTTTTGAGCGCGATGCCGAACACCTGAAGAACCACAATGCGGAATTTCACGCCAGCATATTGATCGGCGGCCAGATTCGCGGCGAACAGCCGCGCCTGTTCAATGTCTATGCGGCGGGTAATTTCATCGAGCCAAGCCGGGAGACCCCATACTTCCAGATCGGTGAAACCAAATACGGCAAGCCCATTATCGACCGCGTGGTGAAGCACGACAGCGACATGATGGATGTGGTGAAATGCGTGCTGATTTCGTTCGACTCCACCATCCGCAGCAATATTTCCGTCGCTGCGCCGATCGATCTGATGCTGTACCGCACCGGCAGTTTTCATGCCGATTGCAAGCAGCGCATCGGCGAAAGCGACCCGTATTACGCCATGGTGCGGCAGGGCTGGTCAGAAGGGCTCAAGAAAGTTTTTCATGAATTGCCGAACCCCGACTGGTGCGCCTGAAGTGAGCGATTGCTTACGCTTTGATGCCTTTAATTTCAGGCGATACGCTCGACAGATACCGGATGCGCAGCGTGGCCGGTATCTTCGAAGCTGCTGATATTTTCCAGCGTTACCCGCGCGATTTCGGCCAATGCCTCCTGCGTGAAAAAAGCCTGGTGGCCGGTCACCACGACATTGGGGAAAGTGAGCAGACGGGCGAAAATGTCGTCATGAATGACACTGTTGGATAAATCGCGAAAGAACAGATTGTCCTCTTCCTCGTAAACATCCAGCCCGAGGCTGCCGATCACCCCCGACTTCAGGCCGCGTATCACGGCCCGGGTGTCGATGATACCGCCCCGGCTGATGTTGATCAGCATCACACCGCGCTTCATCTGCTGGATTGCCGCTTCATTGATCAGGTGATGCGTCTGCGGTGTCAGCGGGCAATGCAGGCTGATGATATCGCTCTCGCGCAGCAATTGCGGCAAATCCACGTACTCTGCCCCGGCCGCCACGCAGCGCTCGTCCGGGTAGGGGTCATAGGCCAGCACTCTGCAACCGAAGCCCGCCATGATGCGCGTGAAACAGAGCCCGATCTTGCCGGTGCCGACTACGCCCACCGTCTTGCCGTGAAGATCAAATCCCATCAGCCCCTCAAGCGCAAAATTACCCTCACGCACGCGGGCGCTGGCGCGGTGAATCTTGCGGTTCAGCGTCAGCATCATCGCCACCGCATGCTCCGCCACCGAATGCGGCGAATACTCCGGCACCCGCGCCACCTCGATGCCCAGCGACTTTGCCGCCGCCAGATCGACATTGTTGAACCCGGCGCAGCGTAACGCCACCAGCTTCACGCCCTGGGCCGCCAGCAACGCCAGCACATCGGCATCCAGATGGTCGTTGACGAACGCGCACACAGCCTCTGCACCGGCAGCGGCTACCGCCGTTGAACTATCCAGCCGCGGTTCCAGATAAGTGAACTGATGCCGCCCGGCATTCTGCGCATCGAGAAACTGACGGTCATAGGATTTGCTGCTGAAAACGGCTACGCGCATGAGGACAATCTCCGGTAATTTGTGCAGGACGGTATTGTCTGGTTATTGTAACAGTCCGTCATGTGCCGATCATTGACCGGTTTCAGGCCGTATGCGATTGAATCGCATCGACTGGAATCATAGTAGTAGCGATCCGATTTGACTGAGATGATTGCAGGCATTTTCTGAGTGTTTCTGAAGACACTTCATCCACATGGCGGAATGCGGATGTCACCTTGGTTATATCTGGTTCTTCCACGCCGTAGCCTTCAAAATAGACGCGCCATTCACGTACCTTCTCCCATACTTGGGCGATTATTTTTAAGGGTCATGACCCTAATGATATGAAGGCATTAGACGTGGCAACCAATAAACTGGCGAATGAGGTTGGGAAAAGTCAGCAGGCGCAGGCAGAGCAGGGCCTGTAGATTTAACCTGGCAGGTTCAGCAATCATGGCTATTCGTATCTCTTGATGGATGTAAACATGCAAATTATGTACATCCGTGTATTTACATTTGACGCTGGATGATCTAAAGTACATACACTGTACATCCGTCAAGGAAATTGAAATGCACACCACTAAAGTTTTCAGGAATGGTAATTCGCAGGCGGTGCGTATTCCGGCTGATATGGCTTATGAGCGCACGGATTTGGAGCTTGAAATCGAGCGCAAAGGCGATGAAATCCGGATTCGTCCGGCACGTCGGTCACTGTCTGGAGTGCTGGCAAAGTTTGCCAGATTCTCTCCTGATTTCATGGCAGAAGGTCGCGGGGACGAAGAGCAAGCTGAAAGAGATACCCTGTAATGCCGCAATATATGCTGGATACCAATATGTGCATATACCTGATGAAGAATCAGCCAGAAGAAGTGGCGCGGCGTTTTTCTCAATGTTACGTTGGTGATGTCGTCATGTCTTCAATTACCTACGCCGAACTGGAGTATGGCGTAGCCGTGGCTGCCGATCCGGATCGGGAGCGCAGAAATCTTGCTAATCTGGTGGAAGATATTCAGGTTGCCCCGTTTGATGCTAGCGCAGGTGTGGCCTATGGACAGGTCAGGCTGGCCACCAGAGACATTAAGAAAGATGCGTTGGATAAGCTAATTGCTGCCCACGCTTTGTCGCTTAATGCCATTCTGGTGACCAATAATGAGAAGGATTTTGCCAAGTATCCCGGTGTTGCGATAGAGAACTGGCTATTGCCAAAATGAATCGCCCCGGGTTTCGTTGAGGCAGTTTGGTTTATCGAAAGCTGCTTGCAAGGCTTTAATCCGGACTTTTGGTCGATGGGTTCAAATTGAGTATCTGCTTGTCCTGCATTCGTGAAAACAGCACTAGCGCGGCAATAGCGCCGATCAGGGCGAGCAGCATGTCGGATTGGGCGTCCCACGGGTCGCCCTGGGTGCCGAGAAAATCGACCGAGCCATCGCCGAACAGCAGGGCCGTTGCCCATTCGATCAGTTCATAGCTGGCGCTAACGGCGAGCACGATGCAGAGCACGATAAAACTCAACATCGCGCCGCGTTTCACATAGGCGCCTCGCAACAGAATCTCGCGTGCCACCAGTGCAGGCACTAGGCCTTGAAAGAAGTGGCCGATTTTGTCGTAAGGGTTGCGCGTTAGGCCGAGGATTTCGGCCAGCTCGAAGCCGAGCGGTACGCGGGCATAGGTGTAAGTACCGCCCAGTATCAGCACCAGTGCATGCGTAAAGATGCAGACGTAGAGTAGCGTGGTGAGCGGAAAGCGCCGGTAACTGAACCAGAGCAGTGGTAGCGCGATGATGACGGGCAGCACCTCAAGCAACCAGGTCGGCCGGTCGTATGGGCGGATGCCGGAAAGCGCCAGAATCGCTATTAGCACAATCGAGGCGGCGATCAGTATCGGGGTACGTTGTTGATGCATGCTTGAACTTTGGGTCTGCGTAACTTTGGGTCTGCGTAACTTTGGGTCTGCGTAACTTTGTGCCTGTGTAACTTTGTGCCTGTGTAACTTTGTGCCTGTGTAACTTTGTGCCTGTGTAACTTTGTGCCTGTGTAACTGTGTGCCTGTGTAACTTTGTGCCTGTGTAACT
>JBEDHT010000258.1:0-4591 GCA_041174025.1 Pseudomonadota bacterium | reverse complement strand
GCTGTAGATTTCCGTGATTCTACCGATTTCACCGGCATTGTGCGGTAAAGCGCTGGCTGCGCGGCGGCCGAAGTCGAGCGGGCCTTCATGTGCCAGACGGGTGATGCCACGGCGCTTCATTTTACGCAGGAAGCGGTCGTAGCTTCGTTGCAGCAAGTTCCGCTTCGCCGGCTTGCCGCGCAGGATGAAATAGCTCAACAGCAGGCCGGTCGCAGCGACGACGAGCATCATGCCGCTGACGAGGTCCTGCCAGGAAAGCTTGCGGCCACTCATGTCCGAGAACAGTTCCAGCTGGCGTTTCTGGTCGTATTCCAGCACCCAGTGGTTCCAGGCGTTGTCGAGCGCATCCAGATTCAGGAAGGCATTCTTCAGCCAGGCTGAGTCCGTCCTCGCCAGTAGGGGCAGCAGATTGCGCTCGCTGACGGCATCGGCGATACCGGATTCAATGCGCGAAGGCGAGACTGCTGAAGTCGGGTCGACGCGCACCCAGCCCTTTTCATCGAGCCAGACCTCGGCCCAGGCGTGCGCATCGGATTGACGCACGATCAGATAATTGCCGACCGGGTTCAACTCGCCGCCCTGATAGCCGGTGACTACGCGTGCAGGTACCCCGGCCGCGCGCATCAGAAAAACAAAGCTGCTGGCGTAATGTTCGCAAAAACCGCGGCGCGTGTTGAAGAGAAAATCATCCATTGCCTGCTCGCCAAGCAGCGGTGGCTGCAGTGTGTAGACAAACGCCTGTTCGCGGAACATGCGCAAGGCCGTTTCAATGATGGCTTGCGGCGTTTTGCCTGCGTCCCGCCAGCTTTGCGCCAGTGCGCGGCTTTTTGGATTGTCGATATCCGGAATCTGCAGATTGAGTTCGAGCACGCGCGGATGAACGTCAGCGGCGAGCCGGTAATCCAGCCAGGAAGCAGCGTCAAAACGGATGCGGGCGCGTACCGGCTGGTTCGACAATACCTGCATGTCGCGTGTCAGGCTGCTCTCCGGCGGCAGTTCTGCCGGCATGTCCAGCAGCAGCAGCGAGCGGCGGTTGCTCGGCTCCATGGTGACGGTGTATTTGGTGACCGGCTGATCCGATCGGACGGATTCATAAGGCAGGAAAAGCCGCTGGCTGGCCATCGTCCAGCTGCGCCCGTCGTAATGCCAGAGCACCGGCCCGCGCCAGTAGCGCTGGCTGGCAGGTGGTGGAGCACCCTCGAACTCGACGCGGAAGGCGATCTCGCCGGATAGGGTGAGGTCGCTGATGGTGCCCGGTTCCATCGTGTCCGAGAGGCCGCTCAAGGCCTGGCCGGATGCCTGCGGAATGCTCCATAACGGCCCGGGCACGCGCGGAAACAGAAAAAATAGGGCGAGCATCAACGGCAGGCCTTGCAACAGCAGCTTGCCGGCAATCCGGCTCTGCTTGCGCCAATCGAGACTGCCGTTGGGGTGGCTGATGCCGGTGAGTGTGGCTGTGAGCGCGAAGGTGGATGCCAGTATGCCCGCTGCGTACAGCATGGACTGGGTAAACAGAAAGGCAGTGATGCTGAGAAAGAGGGCGCCGAAGACGAGCACGGTAAGGTCGCGGCTGCTTTTTGCTTCCATCAGCTTCAGCATCAGCATCAGGGCCAGCAGCTCGACGCTGGCATCGCGGCCGAACAGCCCTCTGTGCGTCAGCAGAATGCCCAGCGCGGCGAGCACGGTGAGAGGCAGCAGCACAAGTGTGCCGGGCGGGCGCCAGTGGTAGTGTTGCGACAGGTAGCGCCAGATGGCCAGCGTAACGGCGAAAACCGTGACCCAGAGGGAGAAATGCGCCACGTGCAGCAGCATGACGAGACCGATGCCCAGCAGCAGCCAGCGCAGATCAGCCATTCTCAGCGTGTTTTCTGCCATGGTCAGAACAGTGCCAATGCGCGCAGGCATTGGTGCAGATGAGGTTGTCCGGTATCGGGCGGATAGGTGGCGGCGGGTAGCCGCAGGCCGTAGGGCTGCTGTGCAGCGTCGGCATCGACGACCCGGCGGGCAAGCTGGCGGATGCGTTGCTCGTCATCGCTGCCCGGCGTCAACGACCAGTCGAGCCAGAGTACGCTTTTGCCCGCAGCGGTAAACTGCTTGGTGAACATGCCCTGCTCGCGCGCGGAGGCTTTCCAGTCTACCCGTTTGGGTGAATCACCGGCCTGATAGCTGCGATGACCGGAAAAGTCATCATCGCCGCTGCTGCTGTCAGCATGGCCCTGTGCCTGCTGATCGGGAACGGCGGGTAGCGGCAGATTTTTTTCAGCGGGGCGCGGATAAATCAGGCAGCGCTGTTCGAGATCGACATAGGCCCAGACATGAAAAAGTCCGAGCGGGAATTCCGTATGGAGCTTGATGCGCGGAGCCTTGAGCCAGCCGCGGCGGGTAGCCGGTAGATGCAGCCTGATCAGGGTCTGGCCGTTCGCTTCGATATCGACGCAGGCGGGCGAGTTTTCCGCTGCTGCTGGTTCGAAGTTGGCTGCGATGGCATAGCGGGGGAGTTGTCTGCGCTCGGCCAGCGCAATTTCAAAGACGGCGTCGTCGCCGGCAAACACGGGATCGCCCCGGCTGCTGATCACCTGCAGATGCGCGAGGTTGCGCCAGGCATGCAACATGGCCATGTTGCCGATGCCGGCGAGCAGAAAGATCAGCGCAAACCCGAGGCTGAGGTTGTAATTGATGGCGCCGGCCAGCATCAGCAGCAGTAAAAGCGCAAAAAACCAGCCGGAACGGGTCGGCAATATATAGATATGGCGGCGGCTAAGAACGGCAGGCGCCTGACCCGCCGCTGCTGCGCGCAACCATTTGGTCCAGTCCGGGAGTTTGAGCGCGATTGCCATCGGTAGCCTCAGGGCACGGCGACGCTTTTCAGCAATACCTCGACATCGTCATCGCCGTTCTTTTCATGACCGGCAGCATGCAGGCGATGCCCGGCAACGCCCGGCAGGACTGCCTGCACATCTTCCGGCAGGACAAAATCTCGGCCTTCCATCAGAGCCCAGGCCTGTGCGCATTGTTTCAGCGCAATCCCTGCGCGCGGCGACAGGCCGCCGTTGTAACGAGGCGAAGTGCGGCTGAAAGCGAGTATGGCCTGCAGATAGTCCAGCAGGGCATCGGACACCGTTACACGGGCGGCTTCGGCTTGCAGTTGCAACAGCCCCTGCGCGTCGGTGCATGCGGCAATATCGGCCGTGTGTGCCCTGCCGCCGAGATTTTTCAGCAGGTCACGCTCTGCGTCATGGCCGGGGTAGCCAAGCGCGATGCGCATCAGAAACCGGTCCAGCTGCGATTCCGGCAAAGGGAACGTGCCGATATGGCGTGCCGGGTTTTGCGTGGCGATGACGAAAAAAGGCCGGGGTAAAGCGCGCGTCATGCCGTCTGTCGTTACCTGGCCTTCTTCCATCGCCTCCAGCAAGGCGCTTTGCGTCTTCGGCGTGGCACGGTTTACCTCGTCCGCCAGCAATACATTGGTGAATACCGGCCCCGGGTGGAATTCGAAATCGGCCTGATTGCGGTTATAGACCGATACGCCGAGGATATCGGCCGGCAGCAGATCGCTGGTGAATTGCACGCGGCTGAATTTGAGACCGAGCACCTGCGCCAATGTGTGGGCGAGGGTGGTCTTGCCCATGCCGGGCAGGTCTTCGATCAGCAGATGGCCACGTGCCAGGATGCAGGCCAGCGCCAGGCGAATCTGCCGTTCCTTGCCGAGAACGATGCGCCCGGCTGTCGCGATGATGGTGTCTGTGAGTTTGTGCATGGTGGTGATGTGACCGCGCGCAAGCGGATTCATTTCTTTTCGGCGAATTCTCTTCTGCCCCAGCGTACCAGCACGAACAGAATGCCGAGCACCAGCGATGCGCCCACCCACATGACCAGTTCCTCCGTGGTCGGCGTGATTTCCTGCACCGGCATGACGATCAGCTTGCGCAGCACCACGACCATGGCAACCTCGACAAAGGTCTCGACTTCCAGCTTGCCATCCTGCAGGTAACGGATTTCAGCGGTAATCAGCGCCGAGATCGACCACAACAGCATCAGGGTGCCGAGCGCATGCAGAAAACCGTGCACCAGATTGTGGGCGTTGATGGCCTCATGCACTTCGGCAAAGAACAGCCAGGTGAACATGATGACGGCAATCGCCAGCGAGAGGCCGATGATGATATGAGCGAGACCGTCGAGCAGCCGCATCGCCTTGATGATGAATTGGCTGATTTTTGTCATTTCTTCGGGCAGATGGTCCGGCATCGTGGATTTTCCTTGTCGAATAGGCGGCGGCTGAAACGGTTCAATTCTGGCATTACATCAGCAGATCATCCAGTGTTAGTTGCTCCAGTCTTTTCAGCAGCCATTGCTGTGCTTTGCCGCCACGGCTGCGCCAGGCGAGAAAGCTGGTGGTCTGCGGTTTTGCTTCGGCGACTTCCTTGATCACCAGCAAGCCCTGCTGCGCAAAGGATTCGGCCAGTTTTTTCGGCAGATAGCCTACCCCGAGTCCGGCAACCTGCGCCATCAGCTTGCTGTGCATGTCCGGCAGGGTCAGCACATCCTGCCCGCTGAGTATGCCGGAGGTGCGCGGCGGCAGATTGCGCGAGCT
>JBEDHT010000257.1:0-6245 GCA_041174025.1 Pseudomonadota bacterium | reverse complement strand
TCAGGAGACTGTGCAAATTCACGATGATAATAAGAAAGCGCCAGATGACGCGGAACGACGGCGCCGGCAGTGATGACGCGCTCGACGTCGAACTCGAAACGCTGACCGTTCTCATGCGCCTGCGGCAAGCTGGCGACCACGCCGACGATCTGGATATCCTGCCGCTCCCATTCCGTCGGCAGCGCGTCTGCCAGACGATGCGTGGCAAAGGCCGCCGCCCAAAAAAAACCGAGCAGAAAAGCGGCCAATGCCAGTCCATGACGATGGCAAACCCGCGAAAACTGGCCGCTGGAACGTCTGCCGGAAATGACAAGAATTGCCGGCACTACAAGCAAACATGCCCAGTAGAGACTGGGCAGAACCGGCAGCTGCTGCAACACCCAGGCACCGAAAACAAAAATCAGCGCAAGCAGTGTCACGTCACGCGACTATGTATTGATGGGTGAAAGATGCCCGTCTTGCAGGCGGTACTGCCGGCGCATTTTCGCTGCCAGCTCCAGATCATGTGTCACCACAACGAGGCCGGTTCCCCGGTCACGATTCAGATCGAGCAGCAAATCGAACACGGCATTGGCAGTATGCCGGTCGAGATTGCCGGTCGGCTCATCGGCCAGCACGCAGCGGGGATCCGTCACCAATGCGCGCGCTACTGCCGCGCGCTGACGCTCGCCGCCGGACAGCTCGCCGGGCATGTGCTCAAGCCGGTGCGACAAGCCGACACCGTTCAGCACGGCCGCTGCCTGCCGCATCGCTTCGCCACGTTCGACACGCCGGATCAGCAGCGGCATGGCCACGTTTTCCAGGGCAGTAAACTCCGGCAACAAATGATGAAACTGGTAAACGAAGCCCAGCGCCTCGTTACGCAGCTGTCCACGGCGCGCCTCGTCCAGTTGCGCGAGATCATGCCCAAGAATGCGCACGTCACCGGCGCTCGGCACATCAAGGCCGCCAAGCAGATGCAGCAAGGTGCTCTTGCCTGAGCCGGAAGCACCGACTATCGCCACCTGTTCACCGGCGCCGATCTCGATGCTGATATCGTCCAGCACCTCGACATCAAGACCCGGATAGATTTTGTGCAGGCCATGACAGGCCAGAATAGGTGTGTTGGCAGGAACGTTACTCATAGCGGAGCGCCTCGGCAGGATTCATTTTTGCCGCCTTCCAGCTCGGATAAAGCGTCGCCAGCAAACTCAAGGCAAAAGACAGCATGACAATCATGCCGACATCGCTCCACAGCAGCTGCGAAGGCAGATCGCTGATGTAGTAGACATCCTTGGCCAGAAACTGAATGTTGAACATACGCTCGATGGCCGGCACGATCACATCGATATTGAGAGCGACAACAATGCCGGCCAGCGCGCCGATCACCGTGCCTATCATGCCGATCAGCGCGCCCTGCACGATGAAAATCTGCATGATGCTGCGCGGACTGGCGCCGAAGGTGCGCATGATGGCAATATCGGCGCGCTTGTCGGTCACTGCCATCACCAGCGTGGAGACGATATTGAAGGCGGCAACGGCGACGATCAGCGTCAAGATGATGAACATCACGCGTTTCTCCATCTGCACCGCACGAAAGAAATTGGCGTGCTGCTGCGTCCAGTCGCTGACGTAATAGCGGCCGAAGTCACTCAATTGATCCGTCAAGCGGGCGGACAGCAGCGGCGCACGGAACAGGTCGTCCAGCTTGAGCCGCAGACCGCTGACCCGGTCCGCCATGCGGTAGAGTACGGCGGCATCTTCCATGTGAATCAGCGCAAGACCGGCATCGTATTCATACATACCGATCTGGAACAGGCCCACGACCCTGAACTGTTTGATGCGCGGCACGATACCGGTCGGCGTGAACTGCCCCTGCGGGGCAAGCAGCACGACCTTGTCGCCGATCAGGACTCCGAGAGACTGGGCCAGCTCGGCGCCCAGCACGATACCGAATTCACCCGCACGCAAATCGCTCAACTGACCGGCACGCATGTGGGCGCCGATTTCAGCGACACGGTCTTCTTCGGCAGGCAGCACGCCGCGGACGATGGCGCCTTGCACTGCCTGCCCGTAGGAAAGCATGCCCTGCGCCATGATGTAAGGCGCCGCCGCCTGCACATGCGGCTGATCCTTGACGCGAGCGGCGATGAATTGCCAGTCGCTCAGCTGATTATCCGGGCCGGTGATCTGCAAATGCGAGGCAACACCGAGGATGCGTGTGCGCAACTCCTGCTGAAAACCGTTCATCACCGAGAGCACGACAATCAGCGCTGCGACGCCGAGCGCAATGCCGACCATACTGGTCATGGAAATGAAAGAGATGAAATGATTGCGACGCTTGGCGCGCGTATAGCGCAGCCCGACGAACAACTCGTAAGGAAGGGAATTTAAAAATGACATGGGCGGATTCTAGCAGGGAAATCGCCGGGCTTGTGCGTCAGCGCCTCTCATCGAGTGCCTGCGCCAGTTGCAGCACGCTCATGGCATAAAAGGTACTGCGGTTGTACCGGGTAATGACATAGAAATTTTCAAATCCGAGCCAGAATTCCGGCGGCTGTTGCGGAGTTTCCAGCGGAATCACGGCAAAATTGTGCGCGTGGTCGAGCGGCGCCGGGGTAGTGAAACCAACCTGTCTGATATCGTCGCGGGTCATCACCGGCTGAATGCTTTGCAGCCACTCCGCAGGCACGTCATCGTCAAACACAATCCGGCTCGCCACCGGCGCGCCGCTCTTCCAGCCGTGCACCGAGAGATAATGGGCAACGCTGCCGATCGCATCGACCACACTGTTGCGCAGATCGACCTTGCCATCGCCATCAAAATCGACCGCCAGCGTGCGCACATTGGTCGGCATGAACTGCGGCAACCCGATAGCCCCGGCATAAGAGCCAAGTACCGAGTCATAAGGAATCTGCTGCTCTCGCGCCAACAGCAGATACTGCTCAAGCTCGCCACGGAAATATTCGGCCCGCCTCGGATAATCAAACGCCAATGTTGTCAGGGCATCGATCACTCGGTAGCGGCCGGTGTTTTGTCCATAAATGGTCTCGACTCCGATGATGGCCGCGATGATATGTTCCGGAACGCCATATTGCTCATGTGCGCGCTTCAGTTCTGCCGCATATTGCCGCATGAAGTCGAGGCCGCGATCGATGCGGCGCTGATTGACGAAGCTTGCCCGGTAGCGCTCCCAGGAACGCACGCCAGGACTGCTTGGCGGCTCCATGGCTTTTACCACCGAAGCCTGGAACTCGACTCCGGCAAACACCGCATGCAAATCCTCTGCGGAAAATCCATGTTTTTTCGTCATATCCTGAACAAAAGCCAGCACGTCTTCGCGCTGGTGATAGGGCGGCTGATTCCCGGCAACGGCACCGGCCTCTGCAACCGGCAGCAGAACGCATGCCATGAACAGCAAAAGAAGGAAGTTGCAGCTTGTTCTGGCTGCCACCGGAAGCATGAGGAGGGGGTTTTGATGCCTGTCCATATATTTGCGCGCCGCCTTTTCTCTATCCCGTTAACAAATGAGTCAAGAATCTATGGATTCGTTTCATCAAATCGATTCACATCCTCAATTCGTCAGGGTTACCTGCTAAAATTACACTATGTTTACAGGAATCATACAAGCCGTAGGGCACATTCGCAGCGTCACGCCTATGGAGGCGGACGCCAGACTCATCATTGAAACCGGTGCACTGGATTTATCCGATGTCGCGATCGGCGACAGCATTGCCGTCAATGGCGTTTGCCTGACCGCCATCAGCCTCAGCAGCGACCATTTCGAAGCGCATGTCTCCAGGGAAACGCTATCCTGCACGGTCGGCCTCGACCATGCGCGCAGCGTCAACCTGGAAAAAGCCCTGCGCTATTCAGACCGGCTTGGCGGCCATCTGGTCAGCGGCCATGTCGACGGTGTCGGCCAGGTTGTCCGCTTCGAAGCTGTCGGCGATTGCTGGTTGCTGGCGGTACGCGCGCCTCACCAGCTTTCGCGCTATATCGCAGTCAAGGGCTCCATCGCGATTGACGGCGTCAGCCTGACCGTCAACCATGTCGATAAAGACACTTTCAGCGTCAACCTGATTCCGCACACGGTTGAAGTCACGACGCTGCAACATCTCGGCATCGGCAGCCGCGTCAATCTGGAAATTGACCTGATCGCACGCTACGTCGAACGCATGGCGCAGTGGAACGCCGAGGAAAGCGGAGACAGCGCCTGATGTCCACGCTTATCAGCCCTGTCAGCGAGATCATCGAAGAAATCCGCCTGGGCCGCATGGTCATTCTGGTGGATGAAGAAGACCGCGAGAATGAAGGCGACCTCGTACTGGCCGCCCAGTTCGCCACTGCCGAGCACATCAACTTCATGGCTCGGTTCGGCCGCGGTCTCATCTGCCTGACCCTGACCCAGGCACGCTGCCGTCAGCTCAACCTGCCCTCGATGGTGCAAAAGAACGGCAGCAGCATGCGCACCAATTTCACCGTCTCGATTGAAGCCGCCAGCGGTGTCACCACCGGCATCTCGGCAGCAGACCGCGCGCGTACCATACAAGCCGCCGTCGCAAAAAATGCCACGGCCAGGGATTGTCAGCCCAGGCCACATCTTTCCGCTCGCCGCCCAGGATGGCGGCGTTCTCGTCCGCGCCGGACACACGGAAGCCGGCTGTGATCTTGCCGCACTGGCCGGGCTGGAACCGGCTGCGGTCATCTGCGAAATCCTGAATGACGACGGCAGCATGGCGCGGCTACCGGACTTGATGGCGTTCGCGCAAATACACCGGCTCAAGATCGGCACTATCGCCGACCTCATCCAGTACCGCAATCAGAATGAATCGCTGGTCCAGCGCGCTGCCGAAAGGACGATCAACACCCCTTACGGTGAAATGCGGCTGATCGCCTACGCCGACAAAATCGCCAACGAAACCCATCTGGCTCTGGTGAAAGGCGATCCGGCAGCCGACCGGGAAGTGCTGGTGCGCGTGCACGAACCGCTTTCGGTATTCGATCTGCTCGACAGCACCAGCAAGAGCCATTCATGGAATACGCTGCAAGCCATGCAGGCCATCCAGCAGGCAGAAACCGGCGTCATGATACTGCTGCATCACGCGGAAGACGGCGCCGACCTGATCGAACGGATCCGCCATGCGGACGAGCCAGTGCGCATACGTCAGGATTTGCGCAATTACGGCATCGGCTCGCAGATTCTGCTCGATCTCGGCGTGCGAAAAATGAAACTGATGGCCACCCCGAGAAAAATGCCGAGCATGGCCGGTTTCGGGCTGGAAGTGACCGGCTATCTGGAGGCATCGTGAACGCTGCCGGCTGGCTTTGCCAGCGGGTTTCATGAGATAATCGGCACCGTGGAAAACGTCAATCTCTCCGGCCACTTCCTGATCGCGATGCCCGCGATGACAGACCCTTATTTCGCAAGATCCGTCACTTTCATCTGCGAACACAATCAGGATGGCGCCATGGGCGTCGTCATCAACCGCACCATCGACATGAAGCTCGACGCGCTGTTCGAGCAAATCAACCTCTCCCTCAACAACAACAGCTTCGCGCAGAATGCGGTGCATTTCGGCGGCCCGGTACAAATCGAGCGCGGCTTTGTCCTGCACCAGCCGGCGGGCGAGTGGGACTCCACCATCGCCATCCACAACGGCACCGCCTTGACCACCTCGAAAGACATTCTGGAAGCAGTAGCCGCAGGCCACGGCCCGGAAAAAATGCTGGTAACGCTCGGCTATGCAGGCTGGTCCGCAGGACAGCTGGAACAAGAGCTGGCGCAGAACGCCTGGCTATCGGTCAAGCCAGGCGACGCCGTAGCGCAACACCGGCTGATTTTCGATACCCCGAACGAGGAAAAATTTGCCGCCGCCATCGGCCTGCTCGGGATCGACCTTGCCATGCTGTCGGAAGTGGCAGGCCACGCATGACGACAAATACCGCCATGGCTGCTTCTGAATCAAGCCTGACGCCACCCGCCAGTGCGCGCACTGAGGGCAGCGTGCTGGGCTTCGATTTCGGCGAAAAACGCATCGGCGTTGCGCTGGGTGAAGGCCTGATCGGCATCGCCCACCCGCTCACCACCATTGCCACAGAAATCAATGACGAGCGCTTTGAGCAAATCGGCCGTCTGATCGAGGAATGGAAACCGGTCGCACTGGTGGTCGGTTTGCCGCTTTCGCTGGATGGCGAGGAGCACAAGCTAACCCAGCTATGCCGTAAATTCGCGCGCCGGCTAGAAGGCCGTTTCAAGCTGCCGG
>JBEDHT010000256.1:0-5403 GCA_041174025.1 Pseudomonadota bacterium | reverse complement strand
CTGCCGCCAGAGACCGCGCTGACCAGGCTCGATATCAGCCCCGATGCCAGCGGCGCCTCGAACAGCACTGGCACTTGCGCCGTTTTCAGCCGACGGCAATCAAGCCGCCTGGCGGTGCGTTCGCCGGCCAGACGGCCGACGTGTTCCGCCGTATCCATGTCTTCTGCCGCACGCGCAGTGGTGTACCAGTAATCGCGTTGCATGCTGCCGTCAGATTCGGCGATGACCGAGGCGCTGATGCTGTGGCGCGAGCTCGGATAACCGGCGCAAAAACCGTTTGAATTGGCATAAACCGAAAGACCTTCGTAAGTCGATACGCCCGCGCCTTCGGAATTGGTGATGCGCGAGTCGACCGCGCGCGCCGCCGCTTCGCAGCGTCTGGCAATGTCAACGGCCTGTTCCACACCGATAGTCCACGGGTGGTACAAATCAAGATCAGGAAACCCGGTTGCCAGCAGGTTGGCATCCGCCAGACCGCAGAAAGCATCTTTCGCGGTGTAACGGGCGATATTGCAGGCAGCGGCCACCGTATCTGCCAGGGCTTGCACGGAGAGATCAGAAGTGCTGGCATGGCCGCGTTGCTGGCCGAAATAGACGGTGACCGAAACGCCCTTGTCGCGGTTGTATTCTATGGTTTCGGTCTCACCCATGCGCACCGAAACGTTCTGGCCGATGCCGAGACTGATGTCGGTCTCCGCTGCAGAAGCGCCTGCGTCACGCGCAAGCGCAAGCACATGGGCACCCATCTCCTGCAATTGCTCCAGAGAATAGCTGAAACGCGATTCGCTCATAAATTCATGTCCAGAAAAATCATTTCAAAAGAACCGCAAAATCGCCACCGGCAAAAGCGACGCCGGGAAGCGTAGTCAAAAAAGCTGTTATCATACCTCACCACTCTACCTCTCACAGCCAGCATGTCAGAACAAGCGCAGGAACCGATCAGCAAGACCCGTCGCAAGGCCGAAATGGATGCCCTGCAGGAACTCGGCGTCAAACTTACCGAGCTGCCGAATGACAAGCTGGCGAAGCTGGATTTACCCGAACGCCTGCTCGATGCCGTCAAGGAAGCCAAACGCATTACCTCCAACGGCGCCCTGCGGCGCCAGCGCCAGTACCTCGGCAGCCTGATGCGCGAAGTCGAAACCGCGCCCATCATCGACCAACTCAAGCGATGGGAAGGGAAACACACGGAAGAAAACGCGCACTTTCACCAGCTGGAGCGCCTGCGCAGCCGTCTGCTGGAAGATGAAAACAGTCTTTCCGGTTTTTTGCGCGACTATCCGCAAGCCGACAGCCAGCAGATCCGCACGCTGATACGCAACCATCACCGCGAAATCAGCGCCAACAAACCACCCAAAAGCAGCCGCGAATTATTCAAACTGCTGCGCGAAATCGTCGAAGCCAAACCTCCTGCTGACAGCCATCAGCAGCAAACAGAAGATTAGCCCGCGTTCTCTTCCGCCTTCGCAATATCGGCCTTGGGCGGCATGAAGAACTCGCGCGGATTACGACACAGCCGCTTCACCAGCACAACACCAAGACGACGCCACTGCACGAACCCCACCTTGCGCGACTTCATGGCGACATAAAGCGCCAGACTGAAACTCACCAGCAGGTTCATGGTGCCGATCAGGAACACCGCCAACGCCGCATAGAAGGCGACCGCCAGCGTGATATCGAATTCGAGCCCGACGAAGGAAAAGCCGACGAAAGCCGATGAAAAGGTGATGTGGCGGATATCCACCGGCAGGCCGAGCAAAACCCCGACCGCCGCCATGCCGCCGAGCAGACAACCGAAATAGAAATTACCGGCCAGCGCGCCGAGGTTGTTTTCGACATAGCGCGCCACCTTGTCCAGCCGGTTCTCACCCAGCAGCGCTCGCAACCAGCCGAGCGCACGCAGACGTTGCGGTATCTTGTTGTAGATGGCCATATTGTCGTGATAACCGGCAATCAGGCCGGACAGAAACAGGCAGACACCGGCGATTCCGGCATAGAACAAGGCGCCGCTGTGTGCCGGGTCGATTTCGGCAAGCAGTTGTTGCGCTTTTTCCGGCGAGACGAAATGCTGGCCGGCAAACAGGTAGAACAAACCGGCGATCAGCATCGCAGTCGGCACTGCCAACGCCACATTGCCGATGATGGCGATGGTCTGGCTGCGCACGGTCTGCGCAATGATGCTGACCAGATTATCCATCTCCCGGCTCTTGCCGTCAGAGGCGTCTATGCTGGCGGCAATCGCAGCGGCAGTCATCGCCGGCTGTTTGGTAGCCACAGTGAAATGCAAAATGTGTATCAGCACGAAACCGAGACCGTAATTGAGACTGAACAAGATTGCCTCGGTCAGCGGCGCATGATGCTGGTTGCCGGTAATGATCTTGATCATGGCCATCACGCCGACGATGAGTCCGGCCCCCATGGCCGAACGCATCAGGGCAAAATATTCCGCGCGCGTCTCGGTGATGTAATGCTCGCCGGTACGACTGGCGTTTTCCGTCACGCGTAGCGCCAGCAGCTCCATATTCTCGCGCCAGTGCTGGCTGACGTCGTTCTTGTGACATTCGCCCTGCACCAGTTTCTCGAACAACTCAACATACGCGGCAGCCGGAAATTCCCCCGCGCGCAGGCGCACCACAATCGCCAGCAGCAACTCCAACCGGCTGATCTGCTGGGATATCCGCTGCAACAGAAAAGTGAGGTCGATGCTGGTACCGGTTTGCGAACTGCTACGGCGGATTTTTGCGATCACCTTGCGGCACTGGTCGAGCATGACCAGAATCTGTCTGGCATCCGCCTGTCCGCTGTCCGTCGCAGCGAGAAAGTGCCGCGTTTCGATATTCTGCGTGATGAACGGCGAGTCGTGATCTTCCAGTTCAGGGTGGTTGCGCAACAGCTCAGGCTCCAGTCCCAGCGCGGAAATCCGGTAAGACAGCACTTCCACCGCGTCGAGCAGGTTTTCCTTGCAGGCAGCCAACAGCGCGGGCGAGGCTTCGTTGAAGCGCAAGGCGGCGATCAGCTGCTGCCAGACTTCACCCGGCACTGCGCCGACCCAGCGCTCATCGCTGGATTTGGGAAAAATGGTAGCGAACATATCCTTCAGGTAGCGGTTATCGATCGCCGCCGGCAACAGCTTGTGGCCGAGACGCCGCCACAGCTCGGTGAAAAAACCGCTGCTGGGCTGAATGCCGGAATCGACATACAAGGATACCGGCCTGTGCATGGCAAGCAGCCGCAAAATGGCGTCGCGCAACGCCTCCGCTTTTGCCGGCTCGTTGTTCAGCACATAGCACAACGCCTGTACTGCATGAGTGGCCTGATCCGGCTGCCCCAGTCTGCGCGGGCGGATCTGCGCGACCAGATCAGCCAGAAAATCGGCCTCGCGCCCTTCGGCGCGTGCGTATTGTTCGAGGATATTTTCTATGGTCATGAATCCTGCCCGGTTATGATTTTTATTGATGCCCGGCCGCCATGTGCTTCCGGACATTTCAGGCTGCAAGCCTGGTTAAGGCCAATGCTTGTTTCAATTCTACTACTCAGTAAGCCTGATTGAGCGTCATTGCGGTCTTGTAGACAACGCCATTGCGGATGTAATGAACATCCACGGTTTGTCCGGCATAGCGCCTGGCAGCGACAGCGAGCGCTTCCGGCTTCTCCAGCAATTCCTCACCGATACTCATGATGACATCCAGCTCCTGCAGACCGGCTTTTTCTGCCGGCGAGCGCTTGATCACCGCCACCACCACCTGGCCTTGCTCCTTATCGTCCTTGGCGCTCGGCCGCACATGCACGCCGATCAGCGGCGGCGCCAGCTTCACCCAATAGGATGCATGGTAGTTGTAGCGCACGACATTCTGTTCAATGTCACTCAGCTCGACAGTATCGGTGTTTTGCTCGCGGGCTTTTTGACGGAGCTTGTCGATCTTGATGCTGGCCGGCACATCGCCACTGCGCGAAACGGTCACCAGAACCAGATGCGCCTTCACCGCGCGCGCATGTTCGGTCAGTAGTTCCGGCGGCACCACACCATCATCAAAGCTGGAAAATCCGAGGAGGTCATAGCCGTCTGCCAGCATGCGCTGATAATCGGCATCCTTGTTTTCCGTTCCCTTGTATATCTTCGGCTCCGGGTCTTCCGGCGGCAATATCTTTGCGCGCAATTCCAGCGGCTTGTAAGCTGCGGCGTAAGGGTTGACGGCATCGGCCGCAGCGGCCTGCAAATTGAAGCCAAGCAGAGCAACACTCATCATCAGGGTTGAAATCAGGCGCATGCTGTTCTCGTTTCGTCTGTTGTCGATGCGGAAATCAGAAGCCGGTCTCCGCATCCGGGTTAAAGGTGATCAGGCCCGGCTGGTGTTATGATTGAAGCCTGAAGTTATAAACTGACGGTTATCTGTATAGCCGATCCCGAAGATAGACAAGACAGATTGACAAAGTATCCACATGAAACAAGAAATCATACGCATCGGCCTCGTTTCCATCAGCGACCGCGCCTCCTCCGGTGTTTATGAAGACCAGGGCATCCCTACGCTCAAAGCCTGGCTGGACAAAGCGCTGCTGACCGCATGGGAACCCGTGGCCCGCATCATTCCGGACGAGCGGCCGGAGATCGAATCCACGCTGGCAGACCTGGTTGACCATGAAGGCTGCCACCTCGTGCTGACGACCGGCGGTACCGGGCCGGCGCTGCGCGACGTCACGCCGGAAGCAACACTGGCGGTTGCCGACAAGGAAATGCCGGGGTTCGGCGAGCAGATGCGGCAGATCAGCCTCAACTTCGTACCGACCGCCATTCTCTCGCGCCAGGTCGCCGTGGTGCGCAAGCAAAGCCTGATCATCAACCTGCCGGGCCAGCCGAAGTCGATCGCACAAACGCTTGAAGGCCTCAAAGACGAGGCAGGCAATATCAAGGTATACGGCATTTTTGCCGCCGTGCCTTATTGCATCGACCTGCTCGGCACCGAGCTGCAAGCCAACCCCTATATTGAAACCGACGAGCGCGTGGTCAAGGCCTTCCGGCCCAAATCCGCTATCAAACCGACTGCCTGATGCCCTCTGAATTCGAACTCATCCGCCGTCATTTCACCCGCAGCACACGCCACACTCGCCTTGGCGTTGGCGACGATGCCGCGCTGATCGTAGCGGATGAGGGACACGAACTGGCCGTTTCCGCCGACATGCTGGTAGCAGGCACCCACTTCTTCGCCGACACGGATCCGCGCCAGCTCGGCTGGAAAGCACTGGCCGTCAATATTTCCGACATGGCGGCGATGGGTGCTGAACCGCGCTGGGCAACACTGGCGATTGCCCTGCCACAGGCCGACGAATGCTGGATATCCGCTTTCGCAGATGGTTTCTTCGAATGCGCCGAAGCCTTTCGTGTCGATCTCATCGGCGGCGACACCA
>JBEDHT010000255.1:0-7736 GCA_041174025.1 Pseudomonadota bacterium | reverse complement strand
GTGCCAGCATGCCGTTCTCGCCGTGCCTGATGAAAATCTGCGCTGCCGCGTATTCGTAAGCCAGTACCGCCAGCCCGCTGGCCATGGCTTCAGTCACCACATTGCCGAAGGTTTCGGTCAGGCTGGGAAAGAGAAAAACATCGGCAGACGCATAGTGCTCGGCCAGATCGATTCCGACTCTGGCACCACAAAAGACATGCTCCGGATACTGCTTGCGCATGCGCTTGAGTTGCGGACCATCGCCGACCCAGATCATTCTTGCCTGCGGCTGGCGGCGGCGCATCGCCTCGAACGCGCGCAAAACCAGCCCAAGATTCTTTTCCGGCGCAATTCTGCCGACATGTATCACCGCCAGCGCGTCATCCGTCAAGCCCCACGCTGCACGCAATGCGGGATTTCGGCGTTGCGGAGAAAAAAGCGCGGTATCGATGCCGCGTCCGAGCACGACGACATTGCGATAGCCTTCATTCTGCAGGGTTTCCTGCACCAGAGGGTTGGGCACCATGGTAAGGGAGGTCTGATTATGAAACGTGCGCAGATGCCGCGTCACCAGTCCGCGCAACCAGGCCATGCGATAGTGGCGGCAATAACGGTGAAAATTCGTATGAAAACTGCTGGTGAGCGGAAGCCCGAGCATGCGCGCGGCTTTCAGCGCGGCCCATCCTAACGGGCCTTCGGTGGCGATATGCACGACATCCGGTCGCTGATTTTTCCAGCATTCGCGCAGCTTTTCGAACATCGGCAGCCCGAAACGCAGGCCCGCATAACCGGGGATGGGCAGCCCCGGCACCAGCACATGCTGCAAGGTTGCCGTAGCGGGTGAAACCCTATCGACACGCTGTCGCGGTCTCACCACGGTGACCTGCCAACCCCTGTTGAGCAAACCATGTACCAGCCGGTTCAGCGTCATCGCCACGCCATTGATTTCCGGCGGCCAGGTTTCCGTAACCAGCACGAGATGCCGTGCAACTGAGCCAGTGACCGGGACGGCCAATTCATGCAGCATGTTCATCGCTGCATTCTGGCCGGCGCCTGTTAAGGTTTTATGAAATCTTCATCACGGATGAATCTACATGACCGCTGAAATCGGGGGGCGCCAGAGCATGTTCACACCAGCCGCCTCCCCCGCGCAGTCTTATCGCAGCTCGACCTCGACCAGATTATCGGAGAAGGTGGTCGAATGCCCCATATCGCCGAACTCGGCCGCGCTGATGCAATTGACCGTACCGTTGTTGAGCTGACGCCAATAGCCCAGCGTGGCAACAACGATACCGGGATTGACGTCGCGCGTGATCTGCGCATCGCCCTCAAACGCGCCGCGATCGTTGAACACACGCACCTTGGCGCCTTCGGAAATCCCGCGCATGGCCGCATCCGCCGGGTTGATCAGCACGAACTGCTCGCCCTGCCCCTTGATCTTCTCCGCTACATTGGCATAACAGGAATTGAGAAAACCGTGACTCTTGGGCGAAATGATATTGAGCGGGTAACGGGACGCTAATGCCGGATTGGACTCCGGAGACTCGCGATTGGGGACGTAGCCAGGCAGCGGATCCAGGTCTTCGCCCGGCTGCAATCCGTCGTACATCTGCCGGAACGGGCCGGCGACAAAGTTCTTTGCGCCCTCGACATAGAACATGCACTTGCCGGTAGGCGTCGGGAAATTACCCTGTTTGTGCGGCGCCCGGTCATCCCTGGTGCCGACCTTGAGCCGGGCAAAACCATGCTGGCGCAGGTATTCGAGATCGATGCCCTCGCAGGCCGGTGAATCCCAGGCGACATAGTTCTCCAGACATTCGCTGTCGGTCCATTTGAAGTTGTCTTCCTCGAATCCCAGTCGTTTGGCCAACCGGCGGAAGATCTCGTTATTGGGCAGCGCCTCGCCCGGCGGCTCTACGCATTTGGTGTTGTAAGTCAGGTAGAGATGGCCCCAGGACAGAATCATGTCTTCCATCTCGGCGCCCATGGCGGCCGGCAGAACGATATCGGCATAGGCCGCAGTATCGGAGATGAAATGGTCGGCGACGATGGTGAACAGGTCTTCGCGCTGCAGGCCGGCGATAATCTTGTCGGTTTCCGGCGATTGCGTCACCGGATTGGTGTTCCATACCATGAGTGAGCGGATCGGCGTTTTCAGCGGCAATTCGCCCAGCAGCGCACGGCCGAGCTGCAGGATGTTGACCACCTGCGTGCCTTGCGGGATCAGGTCCGGTCGGCAGATGACGTCGAACTTGTAAGGATGCTCCCAGACCGGGAACTGCAGTGCACCGCCGCCGACATGACGCCAGGCGCCGATCAGTGCAGGCAGTGAAGTCACCGCCCGGATCGCCTGGCTGCCGCCGTAATTGCGCTCCAGCGCCACGCCCAGACGGATCGCTGCAGGCGGCGTCGTGGCATATTCACGGGCAAAGCGGCGGATATCATCAGCCGCAATGCCGGTAATCTTTTCGGCCCATTCTGGCGTACAGGTTTTCGCACGCTCAGCCAGCTCCTTGAAACCGACCGTGTAGTTGTCGACATAATCCTGATCGACCAGCCCTTCGGCGATAATCACATGCATCATTGCCATCGCCAGCGCACCGTCGGTGCCGGGTTTCGGTGCCAGATGCCAATCGGCCTCTTTCGCCGTTCTGGATGCGTAGCTGTCGACCACTACCACCTTGGCGCCGCTTTTCTGCGCTTCCTTGACGATGTGCCAGTGATGCAGATTGGTCGAGACCGAATTGCAGGCCCAGATGACGATGTACTTCGAATGAATGAAACTCTCAGGATCAACGCCGGCAGTGGGCCCGACCGTCAGCAACCAGGCCGTGCAGGACCCCTCGCCGCAAAACGTGCGCTCGCAGACCGTGGCGCCAAGCCGGTTGAAGAAAGCATCACCGCCATTCAAACCGTGCACCAGGCCCTGATTACCCAGATAGCTCGCCGGCATGATCGATTCCGCGCCGTGCTCCGCGATCAGGCCCTGCCAGCGCGTGACGATGGTATCGAGCGCCTCGTCCCAGCTGATGCGCTGGAACTGCTTGCTGCCCTTGGGGCCAACCCGCTTCATCGGATACAACAGCCGGTCAGGATGATAATGGCGCTTTTCGTAATCCTTCAACTTGACGCACAAACCGCCGCGCGTCATCGGATGGTCAGGATTGCCCTTGACCTCGATCAGCTTGCCCTGCTTGACCTTAAACACCATGGAACAGGTGTCCGGACAATCATGCGGGCAACCACCGTAAAAACTCTGCACCTCATCAACCGCCTTGTTCATCGCTTTCTCCTCGCATCTTTATGATTTATTGTGTGATTTGTCGCAATCAGGCATGCAGGTGGAAGACCTTGTTCATGATCTTCCACTCGCCATCAATCTTCAGCAGATTGAAGAAATCGGTAAATCGGTGCCCCGTCCAGTTGTCCGATTCCAGACGCACACTGGCGACCGTGCCGACGACATCGATATGGGTAATGCGGCTGACGATACTGCTTGCAGGCCCGTTCTGATCGTTCCAGTCGTAGAGGTTCCGGATCGGGCCGGCGAACAGGTCATCGCCGACATGGCCGTAAATGGTCGCATCCGCATGAAATGCCGGCTTCATGTCGTCTCCACGGCCGGATCTGGCACCGTCGATATAATGCTGCAACACACGGGTGATGGCCTCGTACTCTTCGATATCGACTGCATTTTCAGACATCTTCCCATCCTTTTTCAGTGATCTATACAGGGCAGTATATGGCATTTCCGTCCGGACGCAAACCTGTATGCCGGAAAAGAAAAAGGCTCCCGAAGGAGCCTTTTCAAACACCAGATATCACGCCCGTCGCCAGGTCGTTCCCTGCGGACTATCTTCCAGAATGATGCCCTGGTCAGCCAGTTCCTTGCGGATGCGATCCGCCTCGGTAAAATTTTTCGCCTTTTTAGCCTCCGACCGAAGCAAAATCATTTCGTCAATCTGTTGTTTGCCAAGGCCTTGGGTAACAGTAGTGTCATAAAAGTGGCTTGCATTGGTGAACAATTCCGGGGTGATTGTTTGTTGCAAAAACGCCGTAGGGTCGTCTTCGAGCAAACCGATCAACTTAGCCAGCGCCTTCAACTTGCCTGCGGCCTCGGCCGATTTGCTGCGATTCGCTTCAGTCGCCAGTTCGAACAGCACCGCCATCGCCTCCGGCGTATTGAAGTCGTCATCCATCGCCGCCTTGAAGCGGGCGGCAAACGGGGAAGCCCAGTCGATGGATACCTCTGCAGCCGGCACATTTTTCAGGGTGGTGTAGAGTCTGGTCAAAGCTTGGCTGGCGTCATCCAGATGCTTGTCGGAATAATTGAGCGGACTGCGGTAATGCGCGCGCAGGATAAAGAAACGCACCACTTCCGGCCGGTACTTCTGCAACACCTCGCGGATCGTAAAGAAATTGCCCAGCGACTTGGACATTTTTTCGTCATCGACACGCACAAAGCCGTTATGCATCCAGTAATTGACGAATTTGCAGTCGTGCGCGCCTTCGGACTGCGCGATCTCGTTTTCATGGTGCGGAAACTGCAGGTCCTGGCCACCGCCGTGAATGTCGAAATGACGGCCGAGATGGTGCGCGCCCATGGCCGAACATTCGATATGCCAGCCGGGGCGGCCCTTGCCCCAGGGCGAATCCCAGCTCGGTTCACCCGGCTTGGCCGCCTTCCAAAGTACGAAATCCATGGGGTCGCGCTTGTAGTTGTCAACTTCGACCCGCTCGCCTGCGCGCAGATCTTCCAGCGATTTGCCGGAAAGCTGGCCGTAACCGTCAAAGCTGCTGACCGCGTAAAAGACATCACCGTTGGCGGCAGGATAAGCGTGGCCTTTTTCGATCAGCAGTCCGATCATCGCCAGCATGTCGTCAATGTGAGTGGTCGCACGCGGCTCGATATCCGGGCGCAACACGCCCAGTTTGGCCGCATCCTCATCCATGGCGGCAATGAATTCGGCAGTGAGCTCACCGATGGTGATGGCGCGTTCGTTCGCACGATTGATGATCTTGTCGTCAATATCCGTGATATTGCGCACATAGATGACATCGAATCCTGAGGCACGCAACCAGCGGTTGACCATGTCGAACACCACCATCACGCGCGCATGGCCAAGATGGCAATAATCGTAGACGGTCATGCCGCACACATACATACTGACCTTGCCGGCCACTATGGGGACGAATGTCTGCTTTTCACGTGCGAGGGTGTTGTAGATTTTGAGCATTTTGCGCGATGTCTTTGACAGCCTGTTACCCGCTGAAAAACCTGCTGCGGGTTTAATCTCTGTGGAATTGTAATGAGCTATTGGATGTTGAATAGGCTTATTGTTAGAATTGCTACTTATTTCATTAAAAAAGTATATCACAATGCCTTCAATCCGCGCCTTGCCTAAAGCTCTGCTGGTTCTCGCAGCCTTGTTCGTATTCGGAACCGCACAGGCAGACGATCTGAAAGATATCGCCAAACTTGCCAACCAGGGTCAGCAAGCCGCTGCGCTGGAAAAGATCAACAGCTACATCGCAGCCAATCCCAAGGATGTGCAGGCGCAATTCATCAAGGGCGTGATTCTGGCCGAACTGAACCGCCGTGATGAGGCCATCAAAATATTCACCGAAATCACCAGCAAGAACCCCAACCTGCCGGAACCCCACAATAACCTTGCCGTGCTCTACGCCGAGCAGGGCCAATATGACAAGGCACGCATCGCGCTGGAAAACGCAATCAAGACCCACCCGAGTTACGCAACCGCCCATGAAAACCTGGGTGACATCTACGCCAGAATGGCGTCAGAAGCTTACGACAAAGCCCTCCAGCTCGATAGCGGCAATACCCGTGCGCAAAACAAACTGGCGCTGATCCGCGACCTCTTCTCTTCCACCAAAAAACCTGTGATGTCGGCAACCCGCCCTGCCGCCAAAGCCGCAGAGCCAGTCAAACTGGCGGACGTCAAACCGGCGCCCAAGACTGCTGCACCGGCACCGGCTGCGCAAGCAGCTCCGCCAGCACAACCTATTCCACCGGTTGACAGCAATGCCGAAATCAACGCTGCCGTGCAGAAATGGGCCAAGGCATGGGCCGCCAAGGATGTTGACGGCTATCTGGCAAGCTACAGTTCCAGCTTCAAAACACCCAAAGGCGAAAGCCGCAGCGCCTGGGAAAGCCAGCGCCGCAGCAGAATCAGTGCGCCGAAAAGCATCAGCGTAGAGCTGAGCGACATCAAGATCAGCATGGATAGCAGTACCCAGGCTCGGGTGACATTCAGACAAAACTATCGTGCTTCGCACCTGTCCCAGAAGACAGGCAAGACGCTGGTGATGATCAATGAGAACGGTCAATGGCTGATCGAACAGGAAATCGCGCAGCGATAACTCAGGGCGTGTTCACAGCAAGTTGAAACATTAATGCGGTCATTAAAATCAGTACTTCAAATCCTTATCATCACGTGCGCGGTGTTGCCCTGGAATGCGACGGCGATCAATCGCGGCTATTTCAGCGAGCTGTTCAGCGGTAACAAATTCAACCCGAACCACGTTGAAGAACTGCTGATCAAGAGCCTGATCGAGGTGACTCAGGGACAGCTGCAGCAAGCGTTGCAAACGACCGAAGAATTGCTGCAAAAAGCGCCCAACTTCAAACTCGCGCATCTGGTTCGTGGCGACCTGCTGTCAGCACGGGCGCAGCAGGTCAACGCTTTCGGCAGCTCGCTTGGGTCGTCGTCAGAGGCAGTGCATGATTTCCAGAAGGAAGCGCAGACACGGCTGGAGCATTACATCGCCCAGCAAAGGCCGCGCGGCCTGCCAGAGCCCTTGTGGCAGATTGACAAAAGTCACCAGTACGTCGTTGTCGTTGACGCCGACAAATCGCGCCTGTATCTGTACCGCAACGAAAACGGGAAACCCACGTATGTGGCCGATTATTACGTCACACTGGGCAAGAACGGCAGTGACAAATTCCTGGAAGGTGACAAACGTACGCCCATTGGCGTGTATTTCGCCGGTAACAAGCTGACCCAGCAACTGCCGGATTTTTACGGCGGCATCGCTTACCCGCTCAACTATCCGAATGAATGGGACAGACGCCAGGGCAAGAAAGGCTACGGCATCTGGTTGCACGGCACCCCCAGCGATACTTACAGCCGTCCCCCGCTCGCCAGCGATGGTTGCCTGGTGATGGCCAATCCCGAGCTGAAATCTTTGGAACCGGTGTTCAAGAGCGGCAAGACCCTGTTCGTCATCGCCAACAACATGAAATGGCTGGAAGAAACCCAGGTCAATCCGCAGAAAGAGTCACTCGCGAAGACACTGGAAACGTGGCGCAAGGATTGGGAATCTCAGGATACCGAGCGCTACCTGGGCCACTATTCGAAGAATTTCTTCAGCAAGGATGGCGATTACCAGGGCTGGGCCGCGCACAAACGCCGCGTTCAGGCGAGCAAGCCCAATGTCGAAATCAAGCTTTCCAACGTCAGCATGCTGCGTTACCCCAACAGCAAGCAGGAGATGGCCGTCGTCAACTTCGAACAATCTTTCAAGAGCAATCACCTCGATAGCCGTATGCGCAAACGCCAATACTGGATACTTGAGAATAACGACTGGAAGATTCTCTACGAAGGCGCAGGCTGACCTTGCGGTTTTTTATCATCCATTTTTCAATTTGTTAAGGATTTCCCGTGGTTAAACTGCACACCAATTTCGGCACCATTACGCTTGAACTCGACGCCGAGAAAGCCCCGATCACAACCGCC
>JBEDHT010000254.1:0-7601 GCA_041174025.1 Pseudomonadota bacterium | reverse complement strand
GCGGCTGACATGGACATGGTCAGGGTCGGCAGCAGCGGCGTGTCTGAGTTCTTTCAAGGTATCCGGCCCGAACGTGCTGAACATCAGCAGCCCCTCCGGTTGCAGCACGCGATGGGCTTCGCCGAATGCGGCATCGAGATCGTTGCACCACTGGATGGCAAGGTTGGACCAGATCAGCCCCATGCTTGCGGAAGCGAGCGGCAACTGTTCGATATCGGCGCACACATGCTGCTGACGGCTGATGCCGAGCATACTCACGAGCCTGCGGGCGAGCTTGTGTCCAGCCAGGCCTTGTCTGCGCTGCGTGACTTTCAGCATGCCGAGCGCGATGTCGAGCGCAACCAATTCGCTGTTCGGGTAACGTGCGGCCAGTGTCGCCGTCGCATGGCCGGTACCGCAACCGGCATCGAGAATGCGTTGCGGCGCAATTTTGACGAGGTCGAGCCGCTCCAGCATGCGGCTCCTGACTTCGGCCTGCAACACCGCCGCCGCGTCATAGCTGCTGGCGGCGCGGTCAAAAGAGGCGCGCACGCGCGCCTTGTCCATATGGTAAAGATCGTCGCTCATCGGGGGTTACCGGCTTCCAGAAATTGCAGCAAGGCCTCGCTGAACTGTTCGGGGTGTGAAAGAAACGGTGCGTGCGATGCCCCTGCGATCACGTGCAACCCGGCCTGTGGCAGTTGCTGCGCCATCCAGTGCGCGGCGCCGACCGGGGCGAGGTTGTCGCGATCGCCGTGAATCAGCAGGGCCGGCTTTTGCAATGCGGCGATTTCTTCGCGCAGATCGTTTTCAAGCAGCATGCCCAAAGCATCCTGCAGTGTTTTTGCAGCAGGCGCAGGGCGTTCGGTAAAGCTCGCGCGCAATTGTTTGATGGTGTTTCTCGAATCGGTCGAGCCCATGCACTGCAGGCCAAGAAACTTGATCAGCGTGGCATGGTAATCGGCGCCCACCTGCGCGGCGAATTCATGGAACACCGCCGCATCGACGCCGTGCTGCCAGGGTTGGCGGCCATTCCGTGCATGACGGTTGACGAAACAGGGCGTGCTGCCGACCAGTACCAGCCGCCGCACCCGCTCCGGTTGCAAGAGGGCGAGCCGCATGGCGACCAGCCCGCCGAGCGACCAGCCGCACAAGTCTGCTTGCGCAGGCAACACTTGCAGCAGGTGAGCGGCCATCGCATCCAGGCTTGCTGACTCCAGCGGATGGCTGAACCCCATGCCGGGCAAATCCACTACATGCAGACAGATGTGCGGCGACAGGCGTTCGAGCAGCGGCTGCCAGACGCCGCCGTGCATGCCCCAGCCGTGAATCAACACCAACTGCTGCGCATTGTGCGGATCGCCATGGGTTTCGAGATGCAATCGCTTCATGACGGCTCCCAGTCCGATTCCGCCTCTGCCAGCGCGGTCAGCAGGTAGTCGATATCCTCGATGCTGTGCGCTGCCGAAAGCGAGATGCGCAGCCGCGCGGTACCGGGCGGCACCGTCGGCGGGCGGATCGCCGGCACCAGCACGCCGCGCGCGAGCAGAAGCTCGCTCAGGCGCAAGGCATCATGGTTGCCGCCGACCAGAAGCGGTTGTATCGCCGTGGCGGAAGGCATCAGCGACCAACGGCGGGATTGCAGACGGCTCTTCAGGTGGATGATCAATCTCTGCAAGTGTGCCCTGCGCGCGTCGTCTGCAGCGATCACCTCAAGCGCCGCCAGCACGGCAGCAGCCTGTGGTGGCGGTGATGCAGTGGTGTAGATATAGGTGCGTGCGTGCTGCAGCAGATAATCAATGACGACCTGCTCGGCGGCCACGAATGCGCCCGCCACCCCGGCTGCCTTGCCCAGCGTCGCCATGTAGATGATGCGCGGCGACCGCACGCCGAAATGCCCGAGCACGCCTTCGCCGTGTGTGCCCAGCACGCCGAAACCGTGCGCGTCATCGAGCAGCAGCCAGGCATCATGGCGCTCGCACAGTTCAAGCAGCGCAGGTACCGGTGCGATGTCGCCATCCATGCTGAAAACGGCATCAGCCACCACCAGCTTGCGCGTCGCGCTGCTTTTTTCCAGCAGCTGCGCCAGGTGCGCAAGGTCGTTATGGCGATAGCGCTGCATTTCAGCACGCGACAATACGGCAGCATCGTTCAGCGATGCATGGTTGAGCTTGTCGGCAAAGATGGCATCGCCACGCCGCATCAGCGCCGCAACAACACCGAGATTGGCCATATAGCCGGTCGAAAAATAAAGTGCGGCAGGCAGCCCGGTGAAACTTGCCAGCGCCTGTTCGAGTGCCTCGTGCAGGGCATGGTGGCCGGTGATCAGATGCGACGCGCCGCTGCCGCTACCGGCGCTGACCGCCGCTTGCTGCATGGCAGCCGCCAGTGCCGGATGGTGGGCGAGGCCGAGATAATCGTTGCTGCAAAAAGACAGCACGTCTTTGCCGTCAACGCGGATATGCGCCGACTGCGGGCTTTCGAGCAGCCGCCGCCTGCGCAACAGCCCGGCAGCCTGGCGTTCGGCCAGCTCCTGTTCGAGCGCGGCAAACGGCGTTGATGGATGGGAGTGATGGTGCACGGTCATTCTGGCGTTGCGGCGGGGAGCGCAACCATCAGGCTGCACTCCCGGCCGCAAGCTTGATCTCACTTGATCTCACTTGATTTCTTCAATGACCTTCAGGCTTGATGCCCAGCCTTGCGAACAGCTGCTGATCGGCCTCCGCTTCCGGGTTGCCGGTGGTCAGCAGTTTCTCGCCGTAGAAAATCGAGTTGGCGCCGGCGATGAAACAGAGTGCCTGTATGCCTTCGTGCATGCTCTGGCGACCGGCGGAAAGACGCACATGGCTGGCAGGCATGGTGATGCGGGCAACGGCAATGGTGCGCACGAACTCGAACGGATCGAGTGCTTCGGTGCCGTGCAATGGCGTGCCTTCGACCTGGGTCAGCAGATTGATCGGCACGCTCTCCGGCGGACGCGACATGTTTGCCAGCTGCGCGATAAGCCCGGCGCGCTGCACGCGGGATTCCCCCATGCCGATGATGCCGCCGCAACAAACGTTGATGTCGGCCTCGCGCACGCGCTCCAGCGTATCGAGGCGGTCCTGATAGGTGCGCGTGGAGATGACGTCGCCGTAGAACTCCGGTGCGGTATCGAGGTTATGGTTGTAATAGTCGAGACCGGCCTCTTTCAGTTGCTCGGCCTGCCCTTCCTTCAGCATGCCCAGCGTGGCACAGGTTTCCAGCCCCATGGCCTTGACCTCCTGCACCATTTTCAGCACCGGCTCCAGATCGCGCTGTTTGGGGCTGCGCCAGGCCGCACCCATGCAGAAACGGCTGGCGCCGCTTTCCTTGGCAGCTCTGGCGGCAGCCAGCACTTCTTCCAGCTGCATCAGGTCCTGGTTCTCGACATCGGTCTGGTAGCGCGCTGACTGCGGGCAGTAGCCGCAATCCTCCGAGCAGCCGCCGGTCTTGATCGAAAGCAGGGTGCTGACCTGGACCTGATTGGGGTCGAAGTTTTCACGGTGCACGGTTTGCGCGCTATAGATCAGATCGCTGAACGGCAGCTCGAACAGTTCCACGATCTCTGCCACGCTCCAGCGTGGCGCAGGCGCTTCAGCCGCTGCAACCTTCTTCATACTGCTCGTATCGACGACAGCTTCAATCATGCTGATTTCCTTCGTTTCGTTAATGTTCGTCAGATTCATACTGGATATCCTGCCACGGCTCTTTCTTCGCACGCAGCAGATCGCGCACGCCGAAAGGCACGACAACGAGAATGCAAACCAGCCATATCGCCAGCACCAATGGCAGCCAGCCGCCCATCGCTTTGGCCATTTGTGGGCTAAAATTGAGGGCAACCACCAGCGCGCCGACAATGCCGTAAAAACGATAGGCCGAATACTTGATGTAGCCGCACACCCTGGGGTTCGGATGGCAAGCCGCTGCCGCGTAAACAAAAATCGAGGCGGCAATCCACAGCAGCATGGGAATCACGGCCGGCAAAAGCAATACGGCAAGGATGGAAAAAAATGTGAATGTTTGCGCAGCGCGCAGTTGCTGCGCGGCAGTACAGGTTTTAATCGACATGGACGGCCCCCGAAAATTTCCGCCATTATAACTTGTTAAGCGAAAAACCCAATATTGATTAACTACAGATTATTTTTTAATCAAATGTTATTTCCGCAGGCCTGCATGCTATGTGCGGCAGCGGATGGCGGCGAACTCGCGCTCTGCACTGACTGCCTTGAAGACCTGCCCTGGCAACCGGCCTCCGCTTGCCCGCAATGCGGACTGCCATCGCATGCCAGTGCCGTTTGCGGCAGCTGTCTGCGATCAGCACCGGCTTTTGATCCGACGCGCGCGCTGTTCAATTACGCCTACCCGCTCGCAGAGCTGCTGCAACGCTATAAATACCGGCAAGCCCTGCATATTGCACAAACTTTCAGCAGCCTGATGTTGCAGCGATTTAGCAGGACTGCCACTTTCGACCGCATCATTCCCATGCCGCTGCATCCGAAACGGCTGGCCGAACGGGGCTTCAACCAGTCGCTGGAAATCGCCCGCCTGCTCAACAAACAGCTGCGCAGCAGGCTCGACACCGGTTCATGCCAGCGCATCCGCCTTACGCCGCCGCAAGCCAGCTTGCCGCTGAAAGCGCGCAGCAGAAACATGCGCGGCGCTTTTCGCTGCGAACAACGCCTGCAAGGCGAGCGTATCCTGCTGATCGACGACGTCATGACCACCGGCGCCAGCCTGCATGCGCTGGCGTCCACCGTCAAAGCCGCCGGTGCTTCGCATGTAGAATGCTGGGTTGTTGCACGCACACAGGCCAAAGGATAGCCATCGCCATGTTTCACGTTGTTTTGTTCGAACCCGAGATTCCGCCCAATACCGGCAATATCATCCGCCTCTGCGCCAATACCGGCGCCACCCTGCATCTGGTCAAGCCGCTCGGTTTCAGTCTTGAGGACGCGCAGCTGCGCCGTGCCGGGCTGGATTATCACGAATACGCCAGCCTGCAGGTGCATGAAAACTGGCAGGCCTGCAAGGCTGCGCTCGCCGGCAAGCGCATGTTCGCGCTGACCACCAAAGGCAGCCAACGCTACACCGACGTCCGCTTCAGCGCCGGCGACGTCTTCGTTTTCGGACCGGAATCGCGCGGCCTGCCGGAACACATCCGCGCCGGATTTGCTGCAACAGAGCGGCTTCGGCTACCGATGCTGGCAGAAAGCCGCAGCCTCAACCTCTCCAACTCGGTCGCCGTGGTAGTGTATGAGGCCTGGCGCCAGAGTGGCTTCAACGGCGGTCTTTAATCACAGGGCTGATATCAGGTAAACTTGCCCGTTGATTCATCTGCGCCTGCCATTTGCGGGCGCGTTTTTTGTCACGTTCTAACGAGAATCCAATGCCTTCATATCCAACAAGCAGCCAGCCGAACTGGCGCATCGTATTGAATCTCTATCTGTTTTTCTTCTATTTTTCCGGCATTACCCACTTGCTGCTGCAGCTGACCGACAGCACCATCTTCGTTGGCTTCCGGCAAGCCGTCTACATGAGTCTGCTGTGGCTGGTGCCGGTGCTGCTGTTTCCGCACAGAACCCGCGCGATTGCGGCCGCAATCGGCATCGTGTTATGGGCAAGCTCGCTGGTCAGTCTTGGCTACTTCTGCATTTACAGGCAGGAGTTCTCGCAAAGCGTGCTGTTCATCATCTTCGAATCCAACCCGGCAGAATCGAGCGAATATATCGCCCAGTATTTCCGCTGGTGGATGCTGCTGGTGTTTGCCGCCCACACTGCGATAGCAATCTTCCTCTGGCGGCGCTTGCGCGCACCTGCTCTTTCGCCCCGCACCGCAAAGGTCGGCAGCCTGGTGATCGTGTCCTTTCTGTTCCTGTTTCCGCTGTTCAAGGAGTCGGTCGTCAAGGGTCAGGGCTGGGATGAGGCCGTGGACAAACTGCAAAGGCGCATGGAGCCGGCAGAGCCCTGGCAGATGGTCGTCGGCTACCTGCAATACCGCAAACAGTTGAACAACATGCAAAGCCTGCTGGAAAAAAATGCGCAGCTGCCGCCGGTGGAAAATCTGCAGGATGCCTATCAGGATTTGCCGGCGACGCTGGTGATGGTCATCGGCGAATCCACCAACCGCCAACATTTGAGCCTGTACGGCTACCAGCGCAAAACCACCCCCCGGCTGGACGCCATGAAAGACCAGCTGACCGTGTTCAATCAGGTGGTTTCGCCCAGGCCCTACACGATCGAGTCGCTGGAGCAGGTGCTGACTTTCGCCGATCAGCAGAATCCCGGTCTCAGCCTCACCAGACCGTCGCTGATGAACATCATGAAGCAGGCCGGCTACAAAACCTACTGGATCACCAACCAGCAGACCATTACCAAGCGCAATACCATGCTGACCACGTTTTCCAAACACATGGTCGTGCAGCATTACATGAACAACAGCCGCGCACAGAACTCGCGCGAATACGACGAGAACGTTTTCGCTCCGTTCGAGGAGGTTCTGGGCGACGATGCACCGCGCAAGTTCATCGTCATTCACCTGCTCGGCACGCACATGAAATATGATTACCGCTACCCGCCGGAGTTCGACCGTTTCAACGACCGCGAGGGCATTCTGCCGGAGATGGACGAGGATCAGGTCGAGGTGATCAACAGCTATGACAACGCGGTGCTGTACAACGACTTCGTCGTCTCCAGTCTGATCGAAAAACTGGATGCCAGAAATCAGCGCAGTCTGCTGCTGTATTTCGCCGATCATGGCGAAGACGTCTACGACACGCCACCGCACAAAATGCTCGGGCGCAATGAAGGCAGCCCGACGCTGGCAATGTACGCCGTACCCTTCATGCTGTGGACTTCGCCCGCATGGCAGGCCAGTACGCCGCGCGACTTTTCTGCGTTCACGGACAGGCCCTACAGCCTGTCACATTTCATACACACCTGGGCCGATCTGACCGGACTAAGCTTCAACGAATGGGACAAACAGAAAAGTCTGATCAATGACGCATTCGCCGAACACCCGTTATGGGTAGGCAACCCGGAAGGAAAACGGCCGCTGATAGAGCTCAAGCAGTAGCTTGAGCGGCTAAAAGATAGAGCTCAAGATCAATTGAGCGTTAACAACTGCGCTGAAAACGGATTGGGATAGGGAGAGAAAACCAGCGGCCGCATGTGCTGGCCGCAGGCCAATGTCAGAGCGCTTCCGGTTTTTGTTCGCGGCCCAGCAGATTTTCCACGGCCTCCCGTGGCGAACGCCCGTTCGAGAGTACCTGATTTACTTCAGCGGTGATGGGCATTTCGACACCCAGCATGGCGGCGCGATTGAACACTTCGCGCGTGGTATGCACGCCTTCGGCGACATGGCCGAGTTGCTGCAGGATGTCAGTCAAGGTCTGGCCGGCAGCGAGTCGCAAGCCGACCTCACGATTGCGCGAATACTCGCCGGTACAGGTCAGTATCAGATCACCGGCACCGGTCAGGCCCATGAAGGTTTCCTTTTTGCCGCCGAGGGCAACGCCGAAACGCGTCATTTCTGCCAGCCCCCGCGTAATCAGTGCGGCACGGGCATTGCTGCCGAATTTCATGCCGTCGCTGATACCGGCAGC
>JBEDHT010000253.1:0-5641 GCA_041174025.1 Pseudomonadota bacterium | reverse complement strand
GGTAATCCATCACCAGCGGCATGTCTTTCAGGTAGCCGTCCTTGCCGTCGCGGTAATACAGCCGGGCAAAGATGCCCAGTATCTTGATATGGCGTTGCACGCCCATCCATTCGAAATCGCGGTAAAAATCGGCAAAATCGGCGGCAACCGGCAATTCCGCCTGGCGCGCTGCCTGCCAGTAACGAACGGTCCAGTCCAGCACGCGCTCCTCATCCCAGGCGATATAGGCATCCTTCAGCAAGGAGACCAGATCGTAGGTGACCGGCCCGTAGACCGCGTCCTGAAAATCCAGTACGCCGGGATTCTGTTGCAGCTCGCCACCACAGACCATCAGATTGCGCGAGTGATAATCGCGATGCACATAAACCTGTGGTTGCGCGAGGAGATTGGCGTTCAAGGTAGCAAAGACCTTCTGCAACAGGTGGCTGTCCTTTTCGTCCAGCGTCAGCCCGAGATGACGGTTGATGTACCAGTCCGGAAACAGCTGCATTTCACGCGTCAGCAGGGCTTCGTCGTATGGCGGCAACACACCGGGACGGCTCGCAAGCTGCAATTTGACCAGCGCGTTCCAGGCATCGCGGTAGAGGGTGTCGGCCGTCGCGGGGCCAAGCTGGCTGAGATAGGTGGTGTCACCGAGATCGCTGAGCAGCAAAAAGCCGCGCTCGACATCCTGCGCCAGCACCCTGGGCACATTCAAGCCCGCATCCAGCATCAGCCCGGCCACATGCACAAAGGGCCGACAGTCTTCCTGTGGCGGCGGCGCATCCATGGCAATCAGGTTGCCGCCAGTAGTGTGCACGCGGAAATAACGACGGAAACTGGCATCCGCCGAAGCAACCGTCAGCTCGAATGATTGCGGCGCCAGCACCTCCTCCAACCAGGCGACCAGTGCCGTCTTTCTATCCTCGTTCGCCCCGGTTTTTGTCATCTGCATTTGCCTTGTCGCTTTACTTTGTGAATATGGATATTTCGGCGCGGATGTCGTGGCAAGCGCCAATTATGGATTGCCTAAACACGCGTTTTGTGAGATTTTATCACTGACAAAAAATCCTAGCTTCCCATCCCGCAAAACAATGCTCAAATCCAATCTCATCGCGATCGCCACAGCCCTGATGCTGGCGGCGAATGAAACACTGCTCGCGATGGATGACGTATCCGGGCCGGAGGCAAAACCTGCGGGATTTCATCTGGCGCAAAGCCTTTCCTCCCCTGACGAACAGCCACAGCTCGAACTGGACAGCAGCATCGGCGCATCCGGCACTGAAGCGTCTTCACCACCTGCCGCCACTTCCTCACGCGCGGTTCTGACCCCGGACACGCAGCTCAGGCTCAAGCTCGAACACGATATCGACATGCCTTATGTTGCGGGCAGTGAAGAAGAAAAATCCGCCTTGCCGCCGGGCAGCATCGTCATCGAAGGCGACACCATGGATTTCCACCTCGAGCGCCGCATGCGTTCGATCGGCAACGCCTCGATGAAAAAGGACGACCAGTCGATCTACGGCGACCGCATCGAGTATGACGTGCAAAACGATGAACTGCATGTGATCGGCAATACCCGCATCGAATTCGAGGGCATCAAGGTCTGGGGACCGGAACTCAGAATGCGCCTCTATGACAATGTCGGCGAGATGAAGAGCCCCTCTTTCGAGATGGACAACACCTTCGCCAACCTGCCGCAGGTGGGATTGATCAAGGCGACTGATCTCTCAAGCAGAGAGGCGATGAGCCTGGACAATGCCGTCAACAATCGCAGCAGCAGCATCCTCAGCCAGAACATTGAAGACAAGTCTTCCGTCGAGGCGCAGGCAGGCACCGCGCCAACCCGTTCGCGCGGCGATGCCGAGATGATTTTCTTTGAGGGCGAAAGCCGCAAGCGCCTGACCTCCGCACGCTACACCACTTGCGAAGTGGACCGCGACGACTGGTACATCAAGGCCGGCGAGCTTGATCTCGACAATTACACCAAGACCGGCACCGCGACCAATGCGCGCATCGAATTCAAGGGCGTGCCGCTGCTCTACACGCCCTGGATGAATTTCTCGTTCATGAATCAGCGCAAGTCCGGCTTTCTGTCGCCCACCATCGGTACCACCAGCCGCAGCGGTTTCGAAGTACAGGTACCCTACTACTTCAACATCGCACCCGACATGGACGCAACCTTCGGCACACGCCTGCTGAGCAAGCGCGGCATTCAGCTGCAAGGCGAATTCCGTTATCTGGACGAAAACTACTCCGGCGTCAGCAGTGCGGAGTATCTGCCATCGGACAACCTGTCCGGCGAAAACCGCTACTACTTCAACCTCAATCACCGCCACACCTTCGGCGGCGGCTGGACCGGCGGCTACAACATCGAGCGCGTCTCCGACGACCAGTACTTCTCCGAACTGTCGACCCGCATCACTGTCACCAGCCGGGTCAATCTGCCGCAACAGGCCTTCGTCAATTACAACGATGACGTCTGGAGCTTCAACGGTCTGGTGCAGAAATTCCAGACGCTGGACGAGAACTCCTTCCCCTACGAACGGCTACCGCAATTGACGCTGTCCGGCGTCAAGGACTGGGAATTCGGCACCGGCAACCTCTACACCCAGTGGGTCAGCTTCGACCGCAAAAGAGACGAACCATACCGGCTCGGCGGACTTGAAACCGTCGTCACCGGCAGCCGCTTCACCGCTTACCCCAGCGTCAGCGTTCCGTTCGAGCGCCCCTATGGCTACATCACGCCCAAGCTGGGCCTGCACTACACCACCTACAGCCTGAATAACGAAAGCTATACGCTCAACGGCAACCCCGGCGAATTCGAATCCGGCAACCGCAGCCTGCCGATTTTCAGCCTGGACGGCGGCCTGTTCTTCGACCGCGAATTCCGTGTCGTCAACAACCGTTACACGCAAACGCTGGAACCCAGATTCTTCTACGTCTACATTCCCTACCGCGATCAATCCATGTTCCCGGTATTCGATACCGGCGAAACCGACCTCAACATCGATTCGCTGTTCACCGAAAACCAGTTTACCGGCAACGACCGTATCAACGACGCCAACCAGCTGACGCTGGCGCTGACCACGCGCATGATCGACGCCAATACCGGGCGCCAGAGACTGGCTGCGACACTGGGCCAGCGCTTCTATTTCTCCGACCAGAATGTCACCATGCCCGGCGTGCCGGCAAGAACCAACAACAGCTCGGATATTGTCGCTATCCTCACCGCGCGTCTCGCCAACGACTGGAACATAGACCTTGCCTGGCAATACAACACCGACCGCTCGAAAACCGTCAAATCGAATGTCGGCGCACGCTACAATCCAGAGCCCGGCAAAGTCCTGAATCTGAGCTACCGCTATACCGAAGACAGCCTCGAACAGGTCGACCTCTCGGGCCAATGGCCGCTCGGCCAGGGCTGGTATGCGATGGGTCGATGGAACTATTCCATGCTTGAGAACCGTCCAATTGAAGGGCTGGCCGGTATTGAATACGATGCCGGGTGCTGGCAGGCGCGCACGGTTCTGCAACGCGTGTCTACCGCAACGGCTGATGCCAACTATGCGCTTTATTTCCAGCTCGAGCTCGGTGGCCTCGCCTCGATCGGCTCCAATCCGCTCTCGCTGTTGCAACGCGGGATTCCCGGTTACAGCGCTTCCAGCCTGATACCGAACACCTACGAATAATGAGATGAGTAAGTTCCCATGAAGCTATCGCTATTCCGCCATCTTTTGCCGATTCTGCTTGCTGGCATCGCCCTGGCTGGCAACCTGGCCCATGCAGGCGGCGGCGAAATCAGAAAAATCGACCGTATCATTGCCGTTGTCGACCAGCTCGTCATCACTGAAAACGAACTGATCGACCGTATCCAGACAGTGCGCAGCCAGCTGGAAAAACAGGGGGCGACCGTGCCGCCGCGCGATGTTCTGCAAAAACAGATTCTGGAACGCCTGATCAACGACCGGCTGTTGCTGCAATACGCCGCCCAGACCGGCATCCGCGTCGACGACACCCAGCTCGACAAGACCGTGGAACGTATCGCCGAGCAGAACCAGCTCAGCGTGGCGGATTTCCGCGCAGCACTGGAGCAGGAAGGCATCAGCTACCGCAAATTCCGCGAAGACATCCGCAACGAAATCACCATTGCCCGCCTGCGCGAGCGCGAGGTGGAAAACCGCGTCAACGTCACCGAAGCGGAAATCGACAATTACCTGACCACCCAATCTGCACGTACCGACGTGCAGGACGAGTTCGAAATCTCGCACATCCTCATCCGCACGCCGGAAGACAGCTCGCCGGAAGACTTGCAGAAGCTGCGCGACAAGGCAGAACAGGCATTGAAGGAATTGCAGGCAGGCACCAATTTTGCCGCTGTCTCCGCCAGCCTCTCGGACGCACCGAATGCGCTCGAAGGCGGTAACCTGGGCTGGCGCACCGCAACCCAGATCCCCGACCTGTTCAATGAAGCGCTGAAGCCGCTGCAACCGGGCGAGCTGACACCGATACTGCGCAGTCCCAACGGCTTCCACATCCTCAAGATGACCAATCGTCGTGGCGGCACATCGCCCCTGGTGGTTGATCAGACCAAGGTCAGACACATCCTGATCAAGCTGAGCGAGATCGTCTCCGACAGCGACGCGCAGCAAAAAATGACCATGATCAAGGAACGGCTCGACAACGGTGCCGATTTCACCGAGCTTGCCCGCCAATACTCGGAAGACGCCTCTGCCAACAACGGCGGCGATCTCGGCTGGGTCAATCCGGGCGATACCGTGCCACAGTTCGAGCAGGTGATGAATCAGCTGGCTCCCAACGAAATCAGCGAACCGGTGCGCACACCGTTCGGCTATCACATCATCCAGGTGCAGGAGCGCCGCAAACAGGACATGACCAAGGAAGCCGCCAGATTCAAGGCACGTCAGGAAATCCGCGCGCGCAAGGCGGAAGAAGCCTATGAAGACTGGGTGCGCGAGCTGCGCGACCGCGCCTATGTCGAGCTGCAGCTCGAAGACAAGTATTAGGGCGTGTTCAGACTGAATTCGCCCTGTCCGCACTTTCATTCAGGAATGCGCTCTTGAACGCCTCTCTGCCCCGCATCGCCATCACAGCCGGCGAACCTGCCGGCATCGGCCCCGATCTCTGCGTCATGCTAGCGCACAAGCCGGTCGCGGCACATCTGACCGTCATCGCCGACGAGGTCATGCTGCAACAGCGGGCCGAGGCGCTGGGCCTGCGACTGAACATCAACCGGCAACCCGGCACTGCAGCGCATGCGGGCGACGGCACGCTGAACGTATTGCATCAGGCCTGCGCGCAAACCGTGGTTGCGGGGCAGCTCAACTGCGCCAACAGCCAGTATGTGCTGAGCACGCTGATGACCGCTGCCGACGGTTGCCTGCGCGGCAGCTTCGACGCCATGGTGACGGCGCCCGTGCACAAGGGCATCATCAACCAGGCCCACATCCCATTCACCGGACATACCGAATTTCTCGCCGAATATACGAAGACCGGGCAAGTCGTCATGATGCTGGTCGGCGGTGGCCTGCGCGTCGCGCTCGCCACCACGCATCTGCCGCTCAAGGAAGTCAGCGCCGCCATCACGCCGGACAGCCTGGAAACCACGCTCCGCATTCTGCATGCTGACCTGGTAAAAAAA
>JBEDHT010000252.1:0-4732 GCA_041174025.1 Pseudomonadota bacterium | reverse complement strand
CGTGCGCTGGACAATGCACACCCGGCGGCGGCACTGTGGATGGCGCTGGATTTTCTCGGTCAGCATCCGCCTGCCGCACTGCAGCGGACGACAACAGCGGAAGTGTGGCAATGGGCGCTTGCGAACTGGCAGCCAGTCCGGATTGCCAGGGTGCGCGCGCTGACTTTTAACGGCTGAAATACCTGTCAGCCCTGCGCGCCTGCACACGGCTGGTGCTACCATTACATATTTGCACCAGATTGATCGCAAACATGTCTTCCAATGCACCAGAGCAGGACACCCTGCACCGTTTCACCTTTGAAAACACGCCGATACGCGGCAATACCATCCAGCTTCATCAAAGCTTCATGATCGCACTGCAGAATCAGGCTTATCCGGATTTTCTGCGCATCGCGCTCGGCGAACTCATGGCCGCAGGCATGCTGCTCTCGGCCACGCTGAAAATGCACGGTGCGCTGATATTGCAGATTCAGGGCAAGGGCGCGCTGAAACTGCTGGTGGTTGAATGCAGCCGGCATACAGAGACAGGCGCGCTGACCTTGCGCGCTACAGCCAAATTCAGAGAGAACCTGCAAGCCGGCAGCCTGCTGGAGATGATTGGAAACGGCCATTTCGTCATCACGCTGGACCCGAAAGACGGCGGTGCCGGTTATCAGGGCATCGTGCCGCTGGAAGGCAACTCGGTGAGCGAAATGCTGGAGAACTACATGCGGCGCTCGGAACAGATCGAGACCAGCATCTGGCTTGCATGCGACGGCAAGCAGGCGGCCGGCATGCTGTTGCAGAAACTGCCCGGCCAGCAGGAAACCGACACCGATGCGTGGAACCGCATCAATCTGCTGGCAAAGACCGTGCAAGGTGAGGAACTGTTGCAGCTACCTGCGGAACAGTTGCTGCACCGGCTTTTTCATGAAGAAGATGTGCGTCTGTATGACGGCCAGAGCGTGCAGTTCCTTTGCAGCTGTTCTCGTGATAATGTGAGCAATATGCTCAGAATGCTGGGGCAGGAAGAAATAAAAAGTATCATCGAGGAGCGTGGCGAAGTTGAGGTGCATTGTGATTTCTGCAACCGGAATTACCGATTCGACAGAATCGATTCCGAGCAATTGTTTTTCACAGACATTACGATGCCGGCACCACCGGGCCGTCACTGACTGAATGTCCGACTGAATATCCGATAGCAACGGCCGAGCCATGCGATTCAACTTCTCCCGCTGGGTTCCCAAGCGCAAGCACATTCTGGAGTCGCGCTGGCTTGCCCCCTTCAGTGAGCATCTGCATGACCGCCACCTCTGGCGATTCGAACGCTATGCTTCGGCCAGAGGCGCTGCAATCGGTGTCTTTTTCGGTTTTCTTATTCCGTTCGGCCAGATCATATTTGCAGCAGTCGCAGCAGTATTCTTTCGCGCCAATCTGGCCATTGCCGTCGCCAGCACATTGGTCACCAATCCGATCACCTTTCCGCCCATCTATTGGCTCGCATACAAACTGGGGCTGCTGGTTACCGGTGGCGGCACCGAATCGGTGCATGCAGACTTGATCGCTGAATCGGTCGCCATCAATCCTGAAGATGTCGTCACCAACAGCGGCTGGTTCGGCTGGGTCGATGGCGCCATGACCTGGTTACGCGATGCGGGCCTGCCTTTCATTACCGGCATCGTCATCATGGCGGTGGTGGGCTCGATTCTGGCTTATGTGCTGACTCATGCCATCTGGCATCTGCGCGGCACTTTCCGCAAGCAACGGCTGGCGAGAAACCGCCGCAAACGCGCCGAACTGCAAAATGCCGAACTGAAAAATAAAGCGGAACGCGAAAAACCCTAGCCCGGATATTTCACCGGATCGCGAAAAGTTGACAAGGAAGCTTCCGTGCAGATTCGCGCACCTCGCATCAACCCTGCATGCGCGGGTTTTCCCGCCGCTTCAGAGCCGGTATGGTTAAATATCCGGGCTGGCTTACCAACTCAACGACATCCGGCCAACGACATCTGGCGTACACGCTCAAACAGGCAGACCGCGCTGGCGGATGCTGCATTGAGGGATTCCACTCTGCCCGGCATGGGAATGGTAATCGTGCGGCTGGCGGCATCGATCAGTGTCTGGCTGATGCCGGCGCCTTCGTTGCCGATGATGAAAGCCACATGTTCCGTCAGATCCTGCTCGAACAGGGACGCGCCATGCATGGCTGTGGCCAGCGTCACCCCATGAAATGCCCTTGCCATAGCGGCAAGATCGGCCTGCTCGACGATGGGCAGCACGAAATGTGCGCCCTGCCCGCCCCGCAAAGCTTTAGGCGACCAGGCTTCGGTACAGCCTTCCGACAAATACACAGCCTCCACCCCGGCGGCCGCAGCGTTCCTCAGCATGCTGCCGAGATTGCCGGGGTCCTGGATATTTTCCAGCATCAAGACAAAAGCCGGAGATTCCGGCAGCGGCAAAGCCGGTGTTTGCACCAGCGCCAGGATGCCGGTCGGCGTGGTGACCGGCGAAACCGCCGCGAACATCGAAGGCGGCAAGGTAATGGTTTTAATCTCTGCCAATCTGTCCAGCAGGTTCATGACGTCGAGCGCACAATCACCGTCCGACACGACCAGTAGCTCGGGCTCGCCGAAAGTTTCCAGATAGGCCTCGACCAGATGCGCGCCGTCCAGCAATATCTTTCGCTGCATGCGCCGCTCGCGTGCCGATCCGGCAAGCGCTTTCAGCTGTTTGAACCAGGGGTTGTCGCGAGAACTGATATGTTGATAGGCCATGAAGAGTCTGCTGTGAGCATTTGACAGCATTTTAACTTGCCGGACCGCTGCGGTGCAGTAAATCAGCAAGCTACTGCTGATCTACTGATTCAACAGGCAGGCCGGGTGGTAAAATCAGGGCCGTAACCATCTGCAGGAAAATTCGTTGAAGACATGCCATCACCTCATGCGAGACATTGCCGCAACAAACTCGCAACAGAGCCTCGCCGCTTTGACGTCAGTGAAGGTGAATCATCCATGCTGATGCCGCTGGAACGCATATTGCACGCACAGGGTTTCGGCGCGCGCAAGGCCTGCCGCATCATGGTCTGGCAGAATGAGGTGACCGTCAACGGCCAGCCTTGCGACGACCCTTATGCCGAATTTGAAACCGCCGGGCTGAAGTTTTCTGTACGCGGCGAGAACTGGGAATACCGCCAGCCGTCCTATCTGATGCTGCACAAGCCGGCCAATTACGAATGCTCGCACAAAACCCAGCACCACCCGACCATTTATAGCCTGTTGCCGCATCCGCTGGTTGAACGCGGCGTACAATGCATAGGGCGGCTGGACGAAGACACAACCGGACTCATTCTGCTCTCGGACGACGGTCAGTTCATCCATCGCATGAGCTCGCCGAAATGGAAAGTGCCGAAAGTCTATGAAGTTACGACCAAACACCCGATTGACGAAAAGCTGATTCACGCATTGAAGGATGGCGTACAGCTGATCGATGAACCGGCGCCGATTGCCGCCCTCGCCTGCACGCAGGTGAGCGAAAAGGTGCTGCAGATGACGCTGGCGGAAGGCAAGTATCATCAGGTCAAGCGCATGATTGCCGCTGTCAGCAACCGGGTGGAGGGTTTGAAGCGTATCCGCATCGGCGAACTGGTGCTGCCGGACGACCTTGAAGCCGGCAAATGGCGCTGGCTGTCGGAGGACGATCTGTTCAAGTTGGGCTGGAAAGGTTGATGACCGGGACATTGCTCGATAATGACGAAAAGAAGCAAACCGGTACGCGTGATGCCGCACATTGAAATCTTGCACTACCACGGCTCAAGCCGTGCTTTTGGAGTGATCCGTTGATGAAACATTTATATCAGTATTTTTTTCGCGGCCTGCTCGCAGCCTTGCCATTGAGCCTGACCATTTACCTGCTCTACCTGTTTCTGACCTGGACGGAAGGCATTGCCATGTGGTGGGTAAGGCCCATCATCGGTGACTTCTATATTCCCGGTCTCGGGCTTTTGTTCGGTATCGGCAGCATCGTTCTGCTCGGCTTCATCATCTCCAACGAGCGCGCGCTGAAGCTGCTTTCATTGATTGAACTGCCTTTTACCAGCCTGCCGGTGATCAAGAGCGTGTATTCCTCATTGAAGAATTTTGCCGAATATTTCGCCCCGGACAAGGAAGGCCCATCACAGCAGGTAGTTGCGGTCAGGATACCGGGGCAAGCGCTGGAAATGGTCGGGCTGGTGACCCGGCAAAGCCTGCAAGGGCTGCCAGACGGCTTCATGCAGGGCGACCGGGTTGCCGTCTATCTCCCCATGGGCTACATGATAGGCGGCTACACGGTATTCGTGCCGCGCGACTGGCTGCAGCCGCTCAACATGTCGGTAGAAGAGGCGATGCGCTCGTCGCTGTTCGCCTGGATGGCCAATCACGACAACAAATAAAACGTTTCTGCAATGCTGAAAAAGTGTGCTGCAGAAAAAAGAAAACCGCCCTGGCGGGCGGTTTGAGAAGTTCGCTTTTGCAAGCGTCCGAATTGTCACAAAGGGGAGATGAACAATTGAGTGCAATTCTAAGTGAATGATGTAATTAAAATATTTCAAACTCCGTCTGAATTGTAAGCAAACGTTACGACCTGACGGCGGCATTGCCGGCACGCAGAATAAGCTGGCTTTCCCGGCACATCACCGTATAATGCATTCTCCCTGCGCCAAACCAATCAGCGCAGCGGTCTTTTTTATTATCCCGATCTTTCCGATCATCTATTC
>JBEDHT010000251.1:0-3126 GCA_041174025.1 Pseudomonadota bacterium | reverse complement strand
ATGCGCGGCCAGCAGGTTGCCTTCCACCTGGCTGGCGATGAATTCCAGTGTTTCTGCATCGGCCTGCTGCTGTTGGGCTGCCAGCCGCCCGGCGATCCATTTCGGCAGCTGTGCGGCGGCTACTTCCTGCAGTTCCAGCAGTACGGCGGATTGTTCCAGCGCCATGTACCAGGCGCTTTTCTGATCTTTCCAGTCCACCTTGGGCAGAATGATGATGGTGATCGTGTCTGCCGGCGGCTGTGCGGCGATGGTTTGCAATACTTTGGCACCCTCGATGCCGGGCTTGCCGGTGGGGATGTTGATTTCCAGAATGCGGCGGCTGGCGAACAGCGATGCTGATTGACCGAAAGCCGTGACCTGCTGCCAGTTGAAATAGCGGTCGACGGTCAGGCTGCTGCGTTCATCACAACCGCTCTGGCGGGCAGCATGGCGGATGGCATCCAGACTTTCACGCTGTGACAGGGGCTCGTCGCCGGTCAGTACGTAGCAGGGCTTGAGGCCCTGGGCCAGATGCTGCTGTAATTGCTGGACGGGCAGGCGCATCTGCGGGTTTCCGCCTCAGCGCGCTGCCTGTGGCTTCTGCACGACCAGAAGACGCATGATCTCGCGTGTTGCGGCATTGCGCATGTCTTCGAGCAGGCGCTCTTCTTCTGCTTCCTTGGCCAGCAGCTGGCTGTCGTCATAAGAAAAGTCGCGGCGGTTCTCGACGGTCTGCACCGGTCCCCAGGTTTCGCTGGACGGGCTGCGCAGACGGAAACTGACGCGATAGATGATTTCGAACTCGCGCACCTTGCCGCCGCCGCTGAGCGAGAGAATCTTCTGCTCGCGTTGTTCGCTCAGCATTTCCAGGAAGAGCTCGGCTTTTTCCGGATTATCGACCACGGTCACGCCATTCACTTTCAGCGATCGCGTCAGATTCTTGTTGATGGTGAGCTTGGAGCCTTGCATGTAAAGGTTCTTGAACGCCAGATCGGCGGTGCCGCGCAGCTGAAAGCCGCATGCGGTGAGCGCCAGCAACAGTGCCAGAAGCAGAATGCGGGAAGTGCGAAACAGCATCATGGTCTTATCCTATGACGATATTGACGAGTTTGTTCGGTACGACAATGATTTTACGCACACTGCCGCCGTCTTCCAGATATTTTTGTACGCAGGGCTGAGTGACCGCCAGTTGTTCTATCGCCGGTTTGTCCAGCGTGCGAGCCACTGTCATGCTGCCGCGCAGCTTGCCGTTGACCTGGATGACCAGCTCGATTTCGTCCTGCACCAGCGCGGATTCTTCCGGTTGCGGCCAGGCGGCCTGCAGAATGTCGTCGCCGTAGCCGAGTTCGCGCCACAAGGTCTGCGTGATGTGCGGCGCGATCGGCGACAGCAGGCGCAGCAGGATGGAGAAGCCTTCGCGGGCAACGCCCTGCCAGTGGCTTTCAGCGTCCTTCTGCAGTTTTTCCAGCGCGTTCAGCATCTTCATCGTCGCCGAGGCAACGGTGTTGAACTGCTGGCGGTCGAGGTCGTAATTGGCCTGTTTCAGCGTGGCGTGAATCTCGCGGCGTGCATTGGCGGGATTGCCGGCCAGTTTGGCCGGCAGCTCGCTTGCGGTTTCGCCCGACAGCGCATGGCCGTAAGCCCAGACGCGCTTGAGGAAACGGTGCGAGCCCTCGACGCCGCTGTCCGACCATTCCAGGGTCTGTTCCGGCGGCGCGGCGAACATCATGAAGAAGCGCGCCGTGTCGGCGCCGTACTGGTCGATCAGCGATTGCGGATCGACGCCGTTGCGCTTCGATTTGGACATGGTGCCCATGCCCTGAAAATCGACCGGCTGGCCGTCGGCCAGCAGTTTGGCGCCGGTCACCTTGCCGTGCTCGTCGTGTACCAGCTCGACCTCTTCCGGCGCGAAGTATTCGATACCGCCTTTGTCCGTGCGGCGCGAAAAAATATGGTTCAGCACCATTCCTTGCGTTAAAAGATTCGCAAATGGCTCGTCGTAATTGACGAGGCTAAGGTCGCGCATGACCTTGCTCCAGAAGCGCGAGTAGAGCAGATGCAGGATGGCATGCTCGATGCCGCCGATGTACTGGTCGACCGGCATCCAGTGGTTGGTTTCGGCATCCACCATGGCGTCGCTGTTGAAGCCGCTGGCCGCTGTACTCGTTGCATAGCGGGCGTAGTACCAACTGGAATCGACGAAGGTGTCCATGGTGTCGGTTTCGCGTTTGGCCGGCTTGCCGCACTTGGGACAGCTGCAGTTGATGAAGTCTTCGCGGCGGTTCAACGGGTTGCCGGAACCGTCCGGCACGCAGTCTTCAGGCAGCTTCACCGGCAGCTGGTCATCCGGCACCGGCACATCGCCGCATGTGTCGCAATGGATGATGGGGATGGGGCAGCCCCAGTAGCGCTGACGCGAAACGCCCCAGTCGCGCAGGCGCCAGTTGATCTGCTTGTCGCCGAGGCCCTTGGCCTTGAGGTCGGCGGCGATGGCGTCAACGGCATCTTCGTAGCTGAGGCCGTCATATTTGCCGGAGTTAAAGACTAGAACTTCGTCCGCTGACTTGGATGCATACCATTCTTTCCAAAGTGCTGTATCGAAATATAAATGCTCGTAGTCCGACTTCGGGAATCTTGTTTTGCTTTCAGCAGTGTATAGGTTGACGTGTTGAATAACCTGTTTGATTGGCAATTTGTATTTCTGCGCAAACGCGAAGTCGCGCTCATCATGCGCCGGTACCGCCATCACGGCGCCTTCGCCGTAGGTCATCAGCACGTAGTTGCCGACCCACACCGGCACCTGCTCGCCTGTGAGCGGATGAGTGACGGTAAGGCCGGTGTCCATGCCTTCTTTTTCCATGGTGGCGATGTCGGCTTCCATCACCGAGCCCTGCCTGCATTTCTCGATGAAAGCGGCAAGTTCGGGGTTGGATTTTGCTGCCAGCGTCGCCAGCGGATGTTCGGCAGCAACGGCGCAGAAGGTCACGCCCATGATGGTATCGGCGCGGGTGGTGAACACCCACAGTTTGCCGTCATCGATCAGCTGACCGTTGTCGCGGATGTCATGCGTGAAGGCGAAACGCACGCCGACGCTCTTGCCGATCCAGTTGGCCTGCATGGTCTTGACGCGCTCGGGCCAGCCCGGCA